>JAEYLA010000171.1 GCA_023461495.1 Bacillota bacterium
GCATAAGGGCAGACGGTGACGCATTTGCGGCAGGCAACACAACGCTCTTTTGAAAAACCCATGCGGTATTCCCGCGCATCCTGTGCCTTTACAAGATACCGGGCCGTCATTCCGCAAATATCCTCCAACCTTTGATACGCGTGACGCTCAAGGTACGCCTCTACGCCACGGCCAATTTTTTGTATCATCTGCAATCCCTGCAGCATCAGCGCGGAGCAGATGCCGAATACATCAGCCCCCGCCATGGCGTATTCAATACAATCTTCCCACCCCACAATGCCGCCAAGTCCGATAATGGGGCAGTCAAACGTCTGCCGCAGTTCCACCACACGGTTTAATATCAGCGGCTTTATCGCGGCGCCGGAAAGCCATCCCCTTCCGTCCGCACCTCCCATCACGGGAAGCCCGGTTTCAATATCAATTTTTATGGCAGGGCCAACGGAATCGCACGCCGTGAACGCATCGCATCCGTATCCCCGGCAGGCGCGCGCAGTGCTGAGAAAATGCGAAAAATTTGAAGAAAGTTTGGCGATCATGGGCACATCGCAATAGGGGCGAAAAAGTTTGACCATTCCCGGCAGATCGTCTTCCCTATAGGAGACCAGTTCCACAAGATCTGCTCCCGCGCAAACAAGCGCCCGCACAAGAGAAGGTTGCGCCATAACGGAAGCGCCAACGCTTGCAATCACTTTTACCCCCGCTTCCTTAGCAAGGGGGAGCTCTGTTTCAATCCATCGCTCCGGCGGATAGTCCGACCATTTTTCGCAGTTGATCAGCGTATTGGTGCCGCAATCTGCAATGTGGGGCAGCGGATTGTCCGCCGCCTGCAGATTGATGGTTTTTGTAACCACCGCCCCTGCACCCGCCTGATGCAAGCGGATCATACCGGAAGCGCCATAGCATAACGGCCCCGAGCCAATGATGAGCGGTGATTGCAGCTTCACACCCAGCAGCATCTGTTCCATTTTAGTTCCCCCGTCCCAAACATAATCACGCTGTTTGCTGGGGTCTTCCGCATTCCTTACACCGCCGAAAAAAAGATAACGGCCATACAACTGCGTGGAAGAGCAAGCAGCAAACAACATATCACTGCATTTATACTCCGCCATGCCGAGTGCATCGCCGATGAAAAACCTATAAAATGTGTCTTTATTATAGATTTCTGCTCCGATGAAGTCAATATGCGGGCGCGTTAATAAGCAAGGCTCCTCCACGGCCTGGTCTTCAGGTGCGTGGTTCCTGCGCGCACGCTCAGGTCATCCGCCTGTGCGCGGCAGCGCCGGATCATGGCCTTTTCGTCAATTGCCGGTATTACACCGTCTCCCATTACAATGTTGCCGTCTACAATCACCGTCTCTACATTTTCCATGGTGCTTGCATAAACCAGCGTAGATACCGGATGATGCATGGGGATGGCCTTGATGTTGCGTTCAGGGTTGAAGACAAACAGATCCGCCTTCTTGCCGGGCTCGAGCGAGCCGATTTCATTCGCCAGGCCCACGCAGCGCGCACCCTCAATCGTCGCCATTTCAAGCACTTTATCCGCCGTAAGTATCGTCGGGTCGCGGTGTGTGACCTTCTGGAGCAGCGCGGCTGCCTTTAATACCTCCAGCATATCGTTGGAGTTGTTGCTTGCAGCGCCGTCCGTCCCCAGACCGACGTCAATATCCGCCAAATTCATTTTGGGGATCGGCGCAACACCGCTTGAAAGATACATGTTGCTCAACGGGTTATGGGAAACCTTCGCGCCGTAATATTTCATCATACGAATATCCCGGTCCGTCACCTGCACGCAATGCACCAGCAGCGTCTTAGGACCAAGCAGGCCATATTTTACGAGAATTTCCATATCATCCATGCCATGAAGCGCAAAAGTAGACTCCCTGTCAAACATGGTCTCAGCCGTATGGATGGCCATATGCAGATCCAACTCGTCATACAGGCGCTTTGTCATCCGCATGCAGGCCTCGCTTGCCCCCCATGTGATGGCGGGCGCAAGCCAGACCTGTATCCGTCCGTTGCAGGCATTGTGATAGCTTGCATAAAGCCGCCTGACGTCCGCCTCAATGGTTGCCGCATCCTGCATGATTTCGGGCCAGACACCGAATTCTTCGCCGCAGTCCATATAGCCGCGGCCATAAATACCGCGGATACCAAGCTCACAAAACACCTGAACAACCGCGTCATCCAGCCCCTCCCGCGGATGGGGATACATATAGTCAAGCTGTGTGGTAACGCCGCTGCGAATGCCTTCCAGACAGCCGATCATTGCACCGCAGTAGCAGTCCTCCGGGATGAGGTGTCCGCCACTTGGAAATGTCATATCCGTGAGCCAGTCCTTTAGGACTTTGTCATCCCCCATGCCCTTGAGGTTTGTTTGAAACAGGTGGTTGTGCGTATTGATCATCCCCGGAAATACGGCCTTGCCCGTTCCATCAATGATCCTTTTTGCGTCAGGATATTTTCCCAGAAGCGCCGCACTGTCCCCAAGCTCCACAATCCGTCCATTGTCGATTGCAAGCGACGCATGGTAAAGAATTTCACGCCTGGGATTCACCGTTACGATAGTAGCGTCTTGTATAAGAATATCAATCATATACGGTTCCTTTCCAAACAAATAAAACCAGCGGGATGGGCTGAAGCCATCATACTGGTTTTTCGTCAATTCCGCAACACAAACGCAGCTATTTTCCGGCATGTTGATGCGATTTGTAAACATATCATTCGCCATTGCTCTTTTTGGGGCCCGTTTTGTGTCTGCTACACAATCAGCGCAGGCGCTTTTTGCTGTACCTCCCAGCCGCATTGAAGGATTGCCAAACCCCATCATCCTGCAAAGATGCCGTCCACAGTAAGGTGGCAATACGAAAAACAGCTTTTAAAGAGTATCAAAAAGGATGTTGCGTTTGTTCTGTGGGATTCGTTTTGTGCAACCAACCCGGAGCGAAATACGGCAAGGCTGAATTTCTCCAGGCATCCGAGACGCAGATTTGCGAGGGCATCCGCCGCATCGCGCGGGCTTACCGGGAACTGTAAAAGCACTATAAAACCGCCCCTGCAGGGGCGGCTTTATAGTGTCGACAAACCCTCCTAGGGGGTGTGGGCGATTCGCAAATCCCCCACTTTCAATCCGATTTGACGACATGTGCGTCAAATCGGGGAAAAAAATGCCGCCATTAGCGGCATTTTAACCCGCAGAAGACCCATCGACAAAGTCCTGCGGACTTTATCGATGGCCTGAAACCGCCCCGGCAGGGGCGGCTTTGCGATTCAAGTCCTATGCAATCTTAAATTCACCGGTGGCCTTCAAAGAGGCGCTCTTCCCGTTGCCAAGATCAAAAGAAACGTCCTTTACAATCCGGTAAGTACCGACCTCAAGCGTATTGAACAGCTTCAGGGACAGGCCAATTTCCTTGGCCTCTCCGGGGTTCAGAAGGTGCGCGATGGCAATCCATGCCATATCTTCCTTAAAGGGCACATCCTCCCACGCGCCGTCTTTCTTCTGCTGCAGGGAGATGGGCTCACCAAACGCGGCAACATACTCCGTTGCGTTCTGTATTACACCCCTGACCTCACTATTGGGGGAGTAAGTGCTCTGCTTCATTGTCAGCTTCAGGCCTGACAGGTCGGGCGTTCCGCGCTCTTTTATAAGGAATTCCGCCGCAACCTTTTCTTTTGCAGGCTGGCCGCTGCCCTTATCCACAAACACATCCTTTACCAGACGGTATACGCCAGGCTTCAGGGTAGAAAACAGGTTCAAGGAAAGCGAAACTTCCCTGGCCTCGCCTGGATTGAGGATATAGGCAATTTCTATCCATGCGACATCCTCTTTAAAGGGTACATCCTTCCATGTGCCGCCGCTCCGTACCTGGAGATAAGACGGCTCACCAAATGTTGCGATGTATTTGGTACCGTTTTTCAGGATTGCTTTTAATTCCGTACTGTCCGGATAATAGGTATCCTGCCGCATCGTCAGCGTCAGCGCGCCGGGCTTTGGCGTAGCCGTCGGCTTGGGGGTGACGGTAGGCTTTGGCGTAGGCTTTTTGGTAGGCTTGGGGGTAGGCGCCATGGTGGGTTCCGGCGTTTCTTCCGGCATGGGGGTTTCTTCCGGCGTGGATACAGGCGTCACAACAGGCGTTGGCGCTTCTGTCGGTACCGGCGTTGCAGGCAAGGGGGTGGGAGTCGGTGCGGGCGCCTGACAAGCCGATATCAAAAGCATGACAACAAGCGCCATAGTGATAAACAGATGCTTTCTCATGCGTAAGTCCTCCTTCTTCATTCCGTTTCTATTCTTACAACGCACCAATCCCCTTTCCGGTTCCCATAAAAAGGCGCTCTCTTGCTTACCTTTTTTTGATGGTATGATATAATGGCCTTACCTTTTTTGATGGTATAATATAGCGGCTTTGCCTTAAGCGGCGTGGAAAGGATACTGGTATGCAGCTCAGGCAAGCAGGCGGCAGCGAAAAGCCTGCTGCATCCAAAGAGATACGTCATGATCCTGACCACATTTTTTAACGGTATGTTTCATCCATAAAGCACAATAAAAAAGCCTGCAGCCGCAGGCTTTTTTATTGCTCCTTCTTATGCTTTGAGAGAAAGCAGAGCGCCGATCGCGGCCTCGTAGCACAAGACGGCATCCGTCAACTGGGAAATGAGGATGTATTCATCCCGTGTGTGGGCAAGATCCTCGCGTGAAGGGCCAAGGCCTATGGTTTTAATGCCTGCCTCCCCAGCATAATGGCTGCCGTTGGTGCAGAAATTGTACTGGGTGATGGCAGGCGCAAAGCCTGCCTGCCGCAGTGCGCCATACACCGCCTGCACAAAGGGCTCTTCCTGCTCAAACAGCCAGCCGGGGAAAAACCGCTCGCCTGTAATTTCATTGCCGGTATAGCAAAGCTCCTTGCCATGTGCAAACGATACTTCAACCGAAAACGCGGCATCCCCTTTTGCCTGCGCTTCGAGCAACGCCTGTATGGGGCTTAATACGCTTTCCTTTGTTTCCCCCACCAGCAGCCTGCGGTCATAGGTGGCCGCACAGTAGGAGGGTACGACGGAAGCGCCGGGATAAGGGGAGGATTTGATATCCGTCAGCTCCAGAATGCCCTTGCCCAGAACGGGGTGGGATGTGGGCGTTATATCTCGTATTGCCTTGACGGTGTCGAGTATCTTATATACGGCGTTGACGCCTTTTTCCGGGTTGGCGGAATGGGCAGCTTTGCCGAACGCTTCAAGTTTGAGTTCTCCCCTGCCGCGCTGGCCGATCTTGACGTTGAGCTCCGAAGCCTCGCCTATGACGACATAATCGGGCTTTACGAACGCGCTGATGGCGCGCGCAGCCACCCCTTCAAAGCACTCTTCATGCACAACACCCGCAAGATAAAGCGAGCCCGCAAATTCCCCCTTGGTATCTTCATTAAAATTCGCAATGGCGCAGGCCATGGCGGCGACCGCACCCTTCATATCGGAGGTGCCCCGGCCATACAGCCTGCCTTCGTGTATTTCCCCGGCAAAGGGGGGATACGTCCACATTTGTGCGTCGTTGACCGGCACAGTATCAATATGCCCGTCAAACAATATGCGCGGGCCGGGCTTTGTGCCATGCAGCGCACCAATGACGCTGCCATACCGGTCCACAGTCACCGCAAAGCCGCGGCTTTCCATAAATGCCTTGAGTTCTTCCGCCACCGCGCCTTCACAGCCGGAATAGCTCTGCTTCTGCACCAGCCGTTGGCACAGGGAAATAACATCCCGCCTGCGCTCTTCCTGTAACATACGCCCCTCCTGTATCCGTAGAAAATGATTGTTTTTCGCCCCTATTCGTGATGCTGCAGCAAATAATTGGCCACCGCGCGCATCTGCCCGTAATAGCCGCTGCACCGGCACAGATTGCCGTTGAGATATGCTTTTACGTCCTCCTCAGTAGGGTGCTGCAACTTTTTTTTCATTGCCAGCACCAGCATCACAAGCCCCGGCGCGCAGTAGCCGCATTGGTCGGCTCCTTCCGCCACCAGCAGCTTTCCATAGCGTTCCGCCTCCTGCTGTACGCCTTCAAGTGTTGTGATCTGCCTGCCTGCCGCGCGTGCGGTCAGCATGGAGCAGGAGGGCACGGGTTCTTCATCCACCCAAACCACACATACCCCGCAGGCCCCCTGTTCGCATCCGGTTTTCACGCTCGTATAGCCAAGTGCGCGCAGGCTTTCGCTGAGCATTTCGCCCGGCGCAATCTCCAAGCTACGCGCTTCGTTGTTTACATGCAGCGTCACTTTCATAGGCCCGCCTCCTGCAGTGTACGTTCTACCAAGGTTTCACACAGCAGCGCGCGGTACTCGCCGCTTGCGTTCATATCGTTCTTAAACTCTAGCTCCATCGCTGCCGCCCTGCCTGCTTCCCTGGCGGTGCCGCCGCCCAGCATATACGCAGCGGCTTTGGGGGAAAGCTTCGCAACGCCGGGGCGCGCGCCGACCGCAACCGCAAGCGTTCCATGGACCTCCCCCACAGCCACATGCAGAATCGGCGGCGCGGAGGAGGCGTTGCGAAAGCTTGTAAATGCCGCGCGGGTAACAAAAAGCGGCACATGCACAGCCGTTATGATATCTCGTTTGGGCGGGGAGGCGAGATACGATTCCAGCGGCATCGTGCCGTTGGCGTGGAGAACCGCCTCTGCGCGCAACGCCAGCAGCAATGTAAGAAGATCGCTCATGCCAAGCCTAGCGCCAATCGTACCGCCCACGGTAATGATGTTTTTGAGAGGCGCGCCGAGTGCCGGCAACGCTTTTTTGAGAACGCCTCCAAAATGTGCGCCGCACTCCCGCTCCAGTTGGGAAAACGTCACGCCCGCACCGATTTTTAAAGTATCCTTCGTTTGTGAAATGACGTCAAGCCCAAGGCCGGAAAGATCAATCCCCGTACCCGCCGCCTTACCTATACGGTTCAGGAACGTACATCCGCCCAGCAGGACGCTGCCCTGCTCCTGCTGATACAAACGGTATGCCTCTTCTATGGAGGTAGGCCCTGCGTATCCGTCTAGTTGCATACATCCCCCTCCTGTTCCCGCAACGCGTTTAGCAGCTTTTCTGGCGTCATAGGCAAGCTTCTAAGGCGCACGCCCACAGCGTTGTAGATCGCTTCCTGTATGGCGGAGGCGGGTGTATGAAACACAACCTCGCCCATGGACTTTGCGCCAAAAGGCCCCGTCGGCTCATAGCTTTCTTCAAACGCTACCTGCATGCGGGGGATATCCATCCGCCGCGGGATAGTATACTGCATGTAGCTGTCGTTCTGAAGCCTGCCCCTCGCATCGTAGCGGATTTCTTCCATAAGGGCGTAACCCATACATTGCACAAGCCCGCCTTCCACCTGAATGCGTGCAAGCTTTGGATTGATAACGGTACCGCAGTCCACAACCTCCGCGTAATCAAGAAGCGTCACCTTTCCGGTGCGTTTGTCTACCTCCAACTCTACAAACCCTGCCACAAACGGAGGCGGGCTTACTCTGCTGCCGTGGCGCGCGGAAGCATGGAGCTTTGGCACATCCTCCTGCGAAAAATATGCGGGCGCAAATTTCCAGTAGTTGATCTTCACCAAATA
Source organism: Bacillota bacterium (assembly GCA_023461495.1). Lineage (GTDB taxonomy): Bacteria > Bacillota > Clostridia > Christensenellales > CAG-138 > JAEYLA01. Next base: position 7,591 of record JAEYLA010000171.1, read on the forward strand.
CTCTTCAAGCGTCAGCGCCTGCCCGGAAGGGGTTGTAAATCGGGCGCCGTCAAAGGAAACCTGTTCCTCCGTTTCGAGCACCAGCTTTGCGCCGCGCAACAGTTCCGCCTTAAGTGTTTCCGCCGCCTTTTTCACCGCATTGCCGGTAGCGTATGCAGAAGACGACGCATATGCTCCCTTATCGTACGGGGTCATGGCGGTATCCGCTGCCACAACATTAATGCGCTCCACCTCTGTAAGCAGCACTTCAGCCGCAATCTGGCACAGAATGGTCTCCGTTCCGGTGCCAAGGTCGGTAGCGCCGGTATACAGAGAGTAGCCGCCGTCATAATTAAGGCGGATTTCCGCCTCCACAACATCCATTCCCCCGATAGCGGAGCCATGCATCGCAACCGACATGCCGACTGCGCGCACCCTATCCGCATCGATTTCTTTCCGGGGATATTTTTCTTCCCAGCCGATAAGCTGCTTGCCCTTTTCAATACAGCGCTGCAAGGCTGTGGAGCGGACGATTGCATCGCCCTGCGGGGTAGCGCCCGCAAGGAACGGGTGGCTCTCCCCTTCTTCGATAATGTTCTTTTTTCGCAGCATGATAGGATCAATGCCCATTTCATGCGCCAGCTCGTTTACCGTGCACTCCAGCGCAAAATTGCTCTGCGCGCCACCAAACCCCCGGAATGCGCCCCCGGGCACACGATTGGTGTATACCTGCACACCGTAATAATCCACCGCTTTGACTTTTGCATACATCGGCATGGTGTTTTTACAGGCGACCGCAAGCACGTCAATCGCATGCTCCCCGTAAGCGCCGGTATCCGCAAGCACATGCAGGCGCAGGGCGTTGATGATGCCGTTTTTTTGCCCGCCCATTGTAATGTCGATGCGCATCGCGTGGCGGGTGTTGGTGCAGGTGAGGCTTTCCCGTCTGTTAAACACCATCAAGGCAGCACGGCCCGTCAGCTTTGTGACCCAGGCGACGAACGGCTCGATAAAGGTGCTGTTCTTGCCGCCGAACGCTCCGCCTACCTTGGGGCGGATTACGCGGATGCGGTACTGCGGAATTTCTAACGTTTTTGAAACAATCCGCTGTACATGGAACGGAGACTGGCAGGAGGAAATAATCACGAGCTGCCCGCGTACGTCATAGTAGCTGAAGGCGCGGTGTGTCTCTGTCATGGCGTGCAACTGCGGCTGCACATAGTAGCTGCGTTTGATTACCACATCTGAATTTTTAAGTTCCTCATCCACATCTCCCCGCGTCCACGGGAACGAAGCCGCCATATTGCGCTCGGGCGCGTTGTCAATGGGCAGATGCGTAAACACATCGCGGTGCAGAATGATGGGATTGTCAAGCGCCTGTTCAAAATCAAGGATGGGCGTGAGTACTTCATACTCCACCCGGATGAGGGAAAGCGCCTTCTTCACCGCTTCTTTTGTTTCTCCCGCCACAACCGCAACAGGGTCTCCCACATAGCGGACAATATCTTCAAGCAAATACCGGTCGTACGGGGAGCCTTCGGGATACGCCTCCGCCGCAATAGTGTGGAGGATGGGCTTACAATCCCTGTGCGTCAAGATACAGGCAATCCTCTCCACGCGGAGCGCCTCCTGCGTATCTATAGACAAAATGCGTGCATAAGCATGCGGGCTTCTTAAAAACCTGACGCACAGCGTGTCTTTTGGCACAAGATCCCGCGTATAGATTGGCCGCCCCAGCACGCTGCCCATGCCGTCAATTTTATCCACCGGCGTATGTACGACTCTCATTGGCCCCCTCCCCCCCTGGTTAAATTAAAAACAAAAATCCGGCATTCCATTTGCCGGACAGCATCGTCCATTTCCTGCTTGAGGCGTCTTCCGGCCCGGGACGCCACAGCAAAAGCTCTTTGCATTCCGCCTGTGCGCCGGGTAACAAAAAACCAGCGATACACCCAGCTTCTCGAGACAAATGCAACAAATCACCGCATTTATACTCCGCCATGCCGAGTGTCCGCCAGCTTAACGCCGCCTATGTGCTTAGGGAGATCATTCCTCTCCTGCTGCCAACATTATAGCCTTGCGGCAGACGCATGGCAATATGAAACTTTCCGCATCTTTTAAAATTACTGCAGCGTTCAGGTCCCCTTCCAAAATGCCGCGGCACGTTCGCGCAGCCGCGCCTTCACGCTTTCTTTTTCAAGCGTCGTCAAAACGCCGTCCCGCTTTACAAACGCCCCATTTACCATCACATCCCGCACGTTTTCCGGATTGCGGAACAAAATTAGTTGGTCGTATACGTTGTGGCAATTGATGGGCGTCGGGGTGTCTGCCGCAATGATAATCAGATCCGCCACGCAACCTTCTTCAATTTTTCCGGCATCCGGCCGGCCAATCGCTTTGGCGCCAAGGGAGGTCGCCATCTCATATACGCTCTTTGCGGGCATTTCCTCAGGAGACTGCCGATACGCCTTGTGGATGAGGAATGCCGCGCGCATCACCTCAAAAAAATTATTGATATACCCGTCTGTCCCCAATCCTACAGAGATGCCAAGACGCAGCATATCGGGAACAGGCGCTACCCCGCCTCCCACCTCGCAGTTGGAAAGCGGCATGTGCACGGCCCGCACACCCCTTTTGCTCAGAACCTCCAGTTCTTCCATGGTTACCTGTACACATTGGGAAGCAAGCACATTCTCATCAAGAAACCCGAATTCGTCATAAACGGCAACAGGCGTTTTTCTGCAGTTTCGTTTCGCCCAGTCCGGTTCAAATACGCTTTCACTCAAGTGCATATGAATATCGCACCCCAGGGAGTTTGCAAGCGCTTTCGCCTTTTTCAAAAATCCTCTACTTCCGGTAAATAGCGTGTGCACACTCATCAGTCCCTGCACAAGATTGTCTTTTTGATTGTTTGCACTGACAAACGCGGCGTTTTCTATCAACCCTGCTTCCGCATTTTCCGGGCTGACGCGTTCACACGCTTCAAATGTCAGCCATGCGCGAAGGCCTGCGCGCCGCACCACTTCCGCTTCGCGTTCCAGTACGCCCGGAAGGGCGTTTGGCGCTTCGAGCACATCCACAAAGCTTGTGATGCCCGATTCAATCTGTTCTATACAGGCCCATTCCGCCGTCAGCCGTGCAAGCGTATGGTCAACGCGGTTTTCTACATACGGCCACCAAAACTCCTCAAGAAAGCTTTCAAATTCGGTCACCAGCGCTTCCGCCGTAATACCGTGGGACAGCACCCCGTACATATGCATGTGTCCGTTGATGAATCCCGGCGCTATGATATGCCCCTGTGCTTCGACAACCGCATCGTCCCTTCGCACTTCCAACTCCGCATTCGGGGCAACACATACAATGCGGCCGCCTTCCACACGCACACCCCCGTCTTCCTGAAGGCCACCCGGCCTTAATACATGACCGCCGCGAATTACAATCCCCATCCGTTATCCTGCCTTTTTGTGTTGAAATTTGGTTTCCTAACAAAGCGGTTGCTCAGCCGTTTCGGGACTATCATGGCTGGATGAGCCGCAGCTTAAACGCAATCTGCAGCTGCAGGCGTGTTTCCGCATCATCAATATCCATACCGATCAGGTTACGGATTTTATCCAGCCGGTATGCGATGGTGTTGTAGTGGATATACATTTTTTCCGCTGTAGCCTTTGCGTTGCACTTCGTATCCAGATATGCCTGCAGCGTCTCCATCAGGTTGCTGCGCGTGTCCTCGTCATACCGTTGCAGGGGGCCTAGCAGCTTATCGCGGTATTGGGAAACGGAATTGTCCTCCGGCAACATGGAAAGCAGCGAAAGGATGCCCAGCCGCTCGTCTTTGATAAACGGATCGGTAATATTGCACCGGTCGCTGATTTCGCTGATGCGCTTGGCCTGCTGGTATGCGGAAGGCACTGCCCGTGCCTCCACAGGGCGGCTGATGCAGAAGCTCATGTTCTGCTTTTCGAGCACATATTTTAGCTTGTCGATAAGATAGCTCAAATGCGGGAAATTTACGGCCTCATCTTCCATATCGCTTTCAAAGACCAAAATGAGCTTGCCGTTGTGAATGGTAAACGCCATATTTGCATCCAAATTCATGATAATGGAGTGGATAATGCTCACGTCGCGCTCAAGGAATGCGGCGTTGTGCTGTTTGTTATTGATATTGATGACGCAGACGCGGTACTGCTTGGCGGCACTGAGCGTGTAGCCGTAGGTCTGCGCCGCGATGATGATATCCAGCTCGCTGTCAAAGTTGTTAAATAACCAGTCCTGTACAAATTTATCCTTGTACTTGCGCAGAATCTTTTTAAATGTCATGGTATTCTTCATTTCCAGCGCCAGAATACGGCTGATACGCTTGACGGCAATCAGATCCGTCTCCCGGAACGGGCCATGGTACGCAATCAGAATAATACGGATAAACTCATTTCCTGAAATATCCACACGGTATGTGTGCACGCTGCGGGTGCTACCATTGAGCTCCACCAAAAGGCTCCCCTCGTGCGGGTTATGGTAAAGCTGGCGCAGCACATCCTCCTGTATGGCGTCGAGCAATTGGCGGGTCGATTTGCTCATGACAAGCTCGTTGTCGCTATCAAATATCAGAAACGGATTTTCAATCTCAGCCTCAATGGCATTGAGGCGCTGTTCCATACTGTCATCCTGAAACAGGATATCGAGCAGCACTTCCATCCGATCCTGCATGTTGCGGAAGGCAAGCGATTCCCGCTGGAAGATTTCTTCCGTAATTTCATGAACAATGTTGGCAAATATCGCTTCCATCGGCAGTTCAATCAGAATAAAGCCAAGTTCTTTTGCTTTTTTGATGATATTCTGCGAAATGCTATGGTAAAAGTGCCTTGGTTTGATGCAAAGCGCCACGGCGCCTTTTTCGGAAAGCGCCTCTACAGCGCGCAGCAACAGTTCTTCATTATCACGGAAAGCGTAACCTGAGCACAGGATTACTTCTCCCGGCTGTGCCCAGTTTCCCATATCCGTCATTTCGATGACGTTTGCACGGGTAATCTTTTCCCCCAGACGGTCCTCCCCGGAAAGCAGCAGTGCGCCCGACATGGCATTAAGACGTATGAAATCTCTACAGGATACGTACTCTTCTTCTCTAGGCATATGGCCTTCACCCTTTCGCGCAGCTATATATCCGTTGCACTTTTTTCTGCCCGCTTCGCAACGATTGATTGCGGACATTGCACCCACGATTATGAACAGACAACAAAAGACAAGCTTTTCTTTTGTGAAGTACTCCCATGGTATATGACTGTATTCCCGAATATAATACTAATATATACAGGCAATCTTAAAAAAACAACCCATACTTCGAGCATTTTCTTTGTTATTACACTTATTTTTATCAACTTTCCAATTAACGCATTGCTTCTAAGCCCCTGTTTGAGCAAAACAGCCCTCCGTCGTCAAGTTGTAAAACCATCACAAAAACCCGGGCGCATATTTGTGGAAAATTGATATGGCGTTCTGGGGTCGGAGTGGCTATAATGATCAAAAAAGCAAACAGATTGTAGAAGCAATGACGCTGTATGATGATGATTCATGTGGCGTCTTTTCTTTTAGGCATCCCGGGCGCCGCATGCAGCCCGCCCGGACTATAAACAGGAGGAAGAGATTTAAAATGAGAAGACTGAACCGTATTTTCCAGCAGGATGGAAAGACCGTGATTGTTGCAATGGACCATGGCATGGGGCTTCCCGTAAACCCCACGCTTGACGATACCGGCGCTGTCATCCGCGCGATTGTAAAAGGGGGGGCTGACGCGATACTTACCACCTACGGTGTTGCAAAGCGCTTTGCGAATGAACTTAAGGATGTGGCCCTAATCCTGCGCGTGGACGGCGGCGGGTCGGCTCTGGGCGCAGACGCTTGCCCGGATTTACTATATACCATTGAAGACGCTCTGCGTATCGGCGCAGATGCCGTGGCCGCCATGGGTTTCCCCGGCACGCCGTATGAACACAAAAATTTAACCACTCTTGCGGATCTGTGCAGGCAGGGCGACGTCTGGGGAATGCCGGTAATAGCGGAGACGCTTCCGGGCGGCTTTGGCAACGCCGTAGAAAAATCCGTTGCCAACCTGACGCTTGCCGCCCGCTACGGCTGCGAGTGCGGCGCAAGCATCATCAAAACCGCTTACAACGGTACGCCCGAAGAATTCAAGCGCGTAATTGACGCTTCCTTTGCGCCGGTCGTCGTACTTGGCGGGGAAAAGGCAAACGGCCTTTCCGGTCTGTTTTCCTGCATTGAGGATGCGCTCAGCGTAGGCGCCGCAGGCGTTGCCATTGGCCGCAACGTATGGAAACACAAAGATCCCGAAGCCGTCACCCGCGCCTTGGTAGACCTTGTGCACAACGGCAAGAAGGCGGCTGAACTCCCCGCCCTGTAACAAGGACCCAAAAGAAGAACTATTACAAGAAAGGGGATCGTGTATGATCACGCAAACAATGAAAGCAGTGGTCGTCACCGCACCGCGCACCGTGGAAATCCGTGAACTTTCCACACCCGTGCCGGGTGAGGGCGAGGTTCTTGTCAAAATAGAAAAATGTATGATTTGTACCTGGGAGCAGAGAATTTTTACCGGCGGCGATATGGCACTGCCGTTTATCCCGGGGCATGAGCTCTCCGGTACTGTTGCCGCAATTCCGGAGCACACCATCGCCAATTTCCAGGTGGGGGACCGCGTAATCGTCAAAACCTTTGACAGCTGCGGCCAATGCGAATACTGCTACCGAGGCTATGACAACGAGTGCACCGGAAAATCCAAAAAGCGCGTGTATGACGGTATTCCGGGCGCGGGCGGCATGGCACAGTATATTGCCATTGCGGCAAACCGCGTATTTAAAGTGCCGGGCGAAGCAGATTTAAATTCTGCGGCGTTTGCGGAGCCGTTAAGCTGTTGCCTGCACAGCATGGAACAAGCCAACATTGAATTTGGTGAGGATGTCGTCATTGTCGGCGGAGGTATCATGGGCCAGCTTCACAATGTGCTTGCTAAGCTTCGTGGTGCGCGGACCATCCTGGTGGAGCCTGATCCGGAACGTCGTGCGCTTGCGTCACAGATGGGAGCCGATCATGTCATCAATCCTATGGAAGCGGACCCCATCTCCGTCATCAAGGAACTGACCGAAGGATGCGGCGCGCACGTTGTCTTCTTTACCGTAAATGTGCTCAAGCTTGCAGAAGATTATCTCGAAGCGCTGTGCAAAAAAGGCCGCATGGTCTATTACGGCTCCTTCCATCCTTCCGGGGATATCAACTTCAACCCCAACAAGATCCATTATTCCGAAAAAATAATTACGGGTTCCTACAGCCCCACAGTCAAGGCATTTTGGATGGCAACCCGCCTTCTTGGCTACAACCTGATTGACGTTACGCCCTTTCTTTCCAAGCACTATCCGCTTTCTGAGAGTCAGCAGGCGTTTGAAGACGCTCTAAGCCCTAAAACCTATCGCGTATTGATCGATTTATGGGAGTAGGCTCCAAACGGCTGCCGCATCTGCGGCACAACACAAGAAAGGCAGGGATGCAATTTGTTTGATTTAATCCTGATCAGCCATGGGTCGTTCGCCGCCGGCATGCGCGAAGCGGCAGAGTTCATTATGGGGGAGCAGGAGGGCCTTGCAGTGCTTGGCCTCTACCCCGGAGAAACGGTGGACTATTTTGCGGGAAAGCTCGAAAAAGCGATCGACTCTTTTCCTGATCCAAAAAACGTACTAATCCTTTCGGATTTGCCAAACGGCACCCCCTCCAACGCCGCCATGTTGATGGTGTTGAAAAAAGGCGTCAGCTGTATTTCCGGTTGCAACCTTCCGCTCGTACTGGAAATCCTCGGTGCGCGCGACGAGGTGGATATTCAGCAAGCGGTCGTGCTTGCCTGTGAGATTGGCAAAAAGTCGATTGTCAGCTCGGATGAAATCATTGCGCGAAATAAAGCAAAACGGGGGGAACAAGCATGAGCGTGGTATTTTACAGAATTGACGACCGCCTGGTGCACGGACAGGTTATGACGGGCTGGACCAAAATTTATAAGACGCAGCGCATCTTTGTGGTGGATGATAAGACCGCGGCCGATCCGTTTCTGTGCGAAGTGATGCAGATGTCCATGCCGACGGATTACGATGTGAAAATTCTTACGCTTGAGGCGGCGGTAGAGGCAATCAAGAATGACCCGCCCGATAAACGGACGATGGTTTTGGCCAAGACCCCTGACGTCATGCTTGGCCTGATAGAACGCGGAATTGAGATGGCGGAACTCAACGTTGGAGGGATGGGATATTTGCCGGGAAGGAGGGTAGTGCTCAAAAATATCCAGATTACACCGAAAGAGTTTGAGGAAATCAAACGGATTGCAGCAAAAAAAGTCCACGTATATTTTCAGATTGTTCCAGATGGCAAGCTCCTTGAAATAGAAAAGGTGAAGCTGTAATCCCAACACTGGTCCAGACTTAAAAAGGAAGAGGGGAAAAATTTATGGAATGGTGGCAAGCCCTAATCGTAGCATTCTTGTACTATTTTTCTGACGCACCGTTTTTCTTCGGTGAAGGCTACTATGTACTCCAGCGCCCGGTTGTGGCGGGTTTGCTCGTAGGCCTTGTTATGGGCAACCCGGTAATGGGCACGATCATTGGCGCAACAATCAACCTCATTTACCTTGGCCACCTGAACGTGGGCGGATCCATGCCTTCGGACATGGCTCTTGCCGGCTACCTTGGCACGGCTCTCGCGCTCTCTGCAAGCGTTTCTGCGGAAGCAGCGCTTGCGCTCGCCGTACCGCTTGGTATTCTGGGCACGATTGTCTGGTTTGGGCGCATGAGCATTTCTTCCCTGTTTGCACATTGGGCGGACAGCTTTGCCGCAAAAGGCAATGTCAAAGGCGTTATGCTGATGAACTGGCTGCCTGCACAGGTGATGCTCTTTGTATTTAAAATGATCATCGTGTTTCTTGCAGCTTACTATGGCAGCGGCCTTGTATCATCGTTCCTTGCATCAATCGGTGGAAGCGGCGTACTGCACGGCCTTGAAGTTGTCGGGGGCCTGCTGCCTGCACTGGGCATTGGCCTCAACCTGCGCGCAATCCTCAAGAATGAGACCATGCCGTTCCTGTTAACCGGCTTCCTGCTTGTCGCCTACTTTAAGATGAGCATCATCGGCGTGAGCTTGTTCGGTCTTGTATTCGCACTGATTTATCTGTACTACACCAACAAACAGCCCAAGGAGGAGAGTGCCAATGTCAAGTGAAGTAAAAAACGAAGTCAAGCTGACAAAAAAGGACATTACGAAGTCCTATTGGCTCTGGCAGTTCTTTTCCCACGCCAACTATAACTACGAGCGCATGCAGGGTACGTCGTTTGCGATGTGCATGGCGCCCATTATTGAGAAGCTCTATAAAAAGAAAGAGGATGTTATTGACGGCCTGCAGCGCCATCTTGTGTTCTTCAATACCAACCCGAACCTTGGTGCACTCATCCACGGCGCAACCATCGCCATGGAGGAAAAGAAGGCCAACGGCGCGGATATCAGCGGCGACTCCATTAACGCGGTCAAGACCGGTTTGATGGGTCCTCTCGCCGGCGTCGGCGATACGATCGACCAAGGCATTCTGATCCCGCTTCTTGTAGCGCTTGGCATCAGCCTTGCAAAGGATGGCAACATCTTTGGCTCCCTGCTGGTTCTCATCGGCCTTCCCGTTGCGCTGATGCTAATTTCCTACAACTCATGGATGCAGGGCTACCGCCTTGGCAGCGATGCGGTGACCTCCCTTCTTTCCGGCGGAAAGATGAAGCGCCTGATTGGTGCCGCGAGTATTCTTGGCTGTACGGTTATGGGCGGCCTGATCTCCGCTTACGTTTCCTGCTCCACCAAAATTACGTTCTTTGTGGGGCAGGCGGAATTCAACCTGCAGACGCAGTTCTTTGACGCCATCATGCCCAACCTGCTGCCGCTTGCGGTAACCCTGGGTGTATATGCGGTACTGCGCAAGGGGAAATACAACTCTCTGGTTGTCATGCTTGTGCTTGCCGTCATCGGCTTCGTACTCGGTTTGCTCAACATTCTCTAATACGTTGTTGTAACCCCTGAAAGAGTCTGCCGTCCGCATTACCGCTGAGGCGGGCGGCAGGCGTTCTTACAAAAACGCGCCGGCGCAAAGAACCACTGCGCAAACTTTTAATTTGAGCTTTACGTCCATCGTGGCGATCAGGAAGGGCTTTGAACATTATGAAACAAGCTGAAATCACCATCACCAATCCAAGCGGATTACACGCAAGACCCGCCGCAAACGTTATGAAGGCCGCCAAGAAGTACCAGGCGGAAGTGCGCATTGTAAAAGGGGACCGCTCCTGTAATGCGAAAAGTTTGGTAGAAATGCTCAATCTGGATATTTCCAAGGGCGATACCGTCATGCTGTCCTGCCAGGGGGAAGACGAGGCCGAGGCGCTCGACGGTGTAAAATTTGCAATGGAAAATAATATTGAAGGCTAAGCCGTTACTAGGAGGTTCTATGTTGCAAGGCAGCGGCAATTCGCTGGGCGTTGCGGTAGGCTATGCGCATATTGTGCACAACCGCACACTTTCTATAGAAAAACGGACAGTCTGCGATACGGAACAGGAAGTGCAGCGGCTGGATGCGGCAATTGCGGTTGCATGTACGGAAATGGAAGCACTCTTAAAAGAGGCGGAAAATTCCTTATCCGGCGAAGAAGCGGAGATTTTTGAAATGCACCTTGCCCTGCTGGAAGACCCCGGCTATCTTGGTAAGGTATCTGAACGTATTCGTAGCGAACGGGTGAATGCAGAATGGGCTCTGATGCAGGAAACCGAGGCGCTTGTGGCTTCTTTTGTGGAAAAAGAGAGCATCGTCAAGCAGCGTGTTGCGGATTTGAGGGAAATTGAACTGCGGCTCAATGCCATACTGACCAACAGGCATCTCAATGCAACAGAGACGTTGCAACAAAACAGTATTCTGATTGCGGATGAATTGCTTCCTTCCCAGATATTAAAACTGGATATTACGAAAACAAAGGGCGTCGCGTCCTCGGGCGGCGGTGTCACTTCCCACGCTGCGATCCTGGCAAAAGCACAAGGGCTCCCCGCCGTGTTTGGCGCGCGCGATTTGCTTGCGCAGGTTAAAGACGGGGATCGTGTGATTGTGGATGCGGATGCCGGAGCGCTATATGTCAACCCGCCGGATAATGTCTTTGTTTCCTATCAAAAGAGAGCGTTGGAGCAGGCGGAGCTTTTTGGGCTGATGCAGGCGTACCGCACCGCAAACGCGAGAACCGTGGACGGCAAGCGGATTTTGATTGAAGGCAATATCGCAGGTCCCGCTGATGCGGAGGCGGTTGTGGCTGCAGGCGCAGAAGGGGTGGGGCTGTTCCGTACGGAGTTTCTTTATTTGGAACAGAATACGCTGCCGAACGAGGAAACACAATTTCTGTGCTACCAGAAAGCGGTCCGCAACATGAAGGGGCTGCCGCTTGTCATCCGCACACTCGATATTGGCGGAGACAAACAGGTCCCAGCCATGGGACTACCGCAGGAGAGTAACCCGTTTCTAGGGTACCGTGCCATTCGCATCTGTCTGGATCAGGAAGCGCTTTTTTGTACGCAATTGCGCGCCATATTGCGTGCAAGCGCATTTGGTCCTGTTTCCATTATGTTTCCCATGGTTTCCTGTGTGGAGGAGGTACGCCGGGCAAAATGCATACTGGCCGATATAAGAAAAGAACTCCTTCATGCAGGCATCCCGTTTGAACAAAATACTCCGGTTGGGATTATGGTGGAAACGCCTTCTGCCGCCATGCTTTCGGATCTTCTGGCGAAGGAAGTGGATTTTTTCAGCATCGGCACAAACGATTTGATTCAGTACACAACCGCTGTAGACCGCATGAACGGCAAAATTGCGCACCTCGCAAGTCCGTATCATCCCGGTGTGTTGCGGCTCATCCGCCAAATTGTAACAGGTGCAAAAGCGGCTGGTATTCCCGTTGCGGTGTGCGGAGAGATGGCAAGCGAACAGCCGCTCATTCCGCTGTTGATCGGCCTTGGCGTAGATATCCTGAGTATGGGGGCGGCCATGATTCCAAAAGCAAAGTATCTGGTCTGCAAGACAGACCTTGACCGAGCGAAAACGCTTGCAGCGCAGGTGCTAACCCTATCCACCACACAGGAAGTGCGGGAAGCTGTCGCTGAATATCAGCAAGTAATATAAAAAAGTAGGTTATAAAACAAACAAGGTGTGGAGACATTCCACACCTTGTTTCTTAGCAATACTGCTCCAGATACCTTGCAAGATTGTCAAACGCAATCCCCCTGACCTGAGCTTCCGAATACCCGGCCTGCAGCAGGGCATCAAAAATCCGCGGTACATCCTGCGGGCCGTTTACGCCTTCGGGCCCTTGTGTGATCCCGTCAAAATCCGATCCCAAACCGAGTATGGAAATCGCGCCCAAAGCCGCGATATGCTCTACATGCCGCACAACATCCGCTATAGTTGCGCCGCCGCCATCGCGCAGGAAATCCGCCATATAATTGAGCCCCACAAACCCGTTCGCATCCCGGAGCGCCACAATCTGGGCATCCGTCAGGTTCCGCCTGTGCCCGCATATGGCCTTAGCATTGGAATGGCTTGCCATCACTGGCAGCTTTGTAACCGCCATCACATCCCAAAACCCTTTTTCGTGGATATGCGAGATGTCCACAATCATCTTTAGCCGGTTCATTTCTGCGATTACCTCGCGGCCAAAGCCGCTTAAGCCGCCCGCATACTCTTCCCCTACGCCATCGGCCAGCTCGTTGCGGTGGTTCCATGTCAACGTCATCAGCCGCACGCCCAGACGGTGGAATATTTCCACCATTTCAATGTTGCCAGCAAGCGCGTCCGCCCCTTCTATGGTGAGCAGCGTGCCGATTTGCCCTTCTCCGATTGCGCCCGCTCCCATGCCGTGATCAAGATGCACAAGCCCATAGTCCGCTACCATCCGGTGGTAGTCACGGATCATCAGAAGTGCGTTTGTCATGGCGCGCGCACGCTCTTCCCGGTTTGCGGGAAATGCCGCAAAAAAGGAGAGCTTCATCCCGCCTAAACGCATTCCATCAAGCGTCATATGCTGGCTGCCGCCCATAGGCGCATCCAACTTTGTCCCCTTGCGCATCAAACACAAAAAATCATTGTGCGCATCCGCCACCATACATTGCATTGTTTCTGCCCCTCCATCCGCTTTCATTCACTGCATGTATTGTACCTCTACATCTTCTATTAGAAAAGAATCAAATTACATGTGATACATGTCATTCTGCAGGCAGCGTATATAACAAACCAAACAGGATATTAATATATTTTCTTGGTTTTTCCCAATGTGCGCCATGCCCGCTTTTTCATAAGCACTTTATTGGAGATCAGCTTATGCGCACGCCATGCATCCTCCCCGCGCATGGCGGCAAGCAGTACGCCCTGCTTATCGTAGCTACCGCAACGAACATACGTGGCATGGCAGTGGTGCGCCGAATTTGTTTACAAAACCGTACCAGTTTCCCATATTGACGCGCTTTGTATACATATGCTACTTTGAAACTGAGTATTTCATAGTAGAAGCGCCGGAAGGGAAAGGAGGGAGACGCAATGACGATAAGCGCCGCAAAACGGCTTTTGTGCATCGCCATATGCATTGGATTTGTTGCCGTTTCCCTTTTTTCGGGTTTGTTTGTCTCCACGCATGCAAATCATGACTGCACCGGGGAGCATTGCGGCGTCTGTGCGCAGATTCACCAGGCCCAATCCCTGCTCCGGCAATTCGGCGCAGCTGCCGCCAAGGCGGCATCCTATGGCATTGCGTTCGCCATCCTGCTTGGTGTGCTGCTGTTTCACACCGTTCTTCTTTCCGCCCCAACGCCCGTTTCACAGAACATCCGCCTGAACAATTAAACATCCGGCCTTGTACCTTGTTTTGACATGCGCCCCGTCCTTTTGACGGGTTGTTGGCGCATGTCTCCGTTTTGTTGCCCAATGATACAAAAACCGGAGGTTTCATTATGAAAAAACGATTGCTGCAGGCCGCTTCTACGTTCCTGCTCGTGCTTCTGCTTGCAACAGGCTGCAAGAGCGCGCCCCTTGCACAAAATGCTGCTTTTGCCACGCCTGATGGTACGGACTCCACAGCAAACATCAGCGTTGTTGCCACCATATTCCCGCCCTATGACTTTGTAAGGCAAATCGCGGGCGAACATGTCTCGCTCACCATGCTGCTCCCACCGGGCGCGGAAAGCCATTCCTTTGAGCCTACGCCAAAAGACAT
>JAEYLA010000172.1 GCA_023461495.1 Bacillota bacterium
CTCCTTAAGATACTGCGCCGCGATCAATGCGCCGTTTGCGAACGCCTGCCGGGAAAAGGACTCGTGGATGATGGTGATGCGCTCATATTCGCCCACCGCCATCACCTCATGCAGGCCCACATAGCCGCCCGCGCGGATGGAATTGAGGGAAACGGGCTTTTTCAAAATCCCCTTGAGCATATCCGCAATTTTTTTCGCGGTAGCGGAGACATCGGCCTTGCGGGAATGGTGCTTTTCCGTGATCGCATAATCGAACTGGGGAAGGAACTCCGCCGTCTCCCGGGTAAGCCGCATCAGAACATTGACGCCCAGCGTGATGTTTGGCGCAAGCACCAGCGCAAAGCCGGGCATTTCAGCAGCCGTACGGCGCATGAGCGCAACGTCGCCCGGTGAAAAATCCGTCGTACATACCACCATCTTTACGCCATATCTGGCGCAGGCGGGCATCAATTTCAGCGTGGCTTCCTTGTTGGAGAAATCGATCAGCACATCGGGCTTGTCCAGCGCAAAGGCTTCTTCGGCCTGACTGATTTCATAAATCGGGCTGGCAAAGCCTTTGTAAGGATAGACGTCGGATATGGTCTTGCCCGCCTTTTTGCTGCCATCCCTGCAAAACGCCATCATGAGCTTGTGCTCAGGCCTTTGTGTGATAAGACCGGCAAGCTGCAAACCCGCCTTACCTAAACCGCATAAAGCAATTTTCATTTTCCGGTCCCCTTTCAATCATGAAGGATAAAACAATAGATATGCAGTAGTATTGCTCTTTTTAGCTTAACGTACCATTTATGCAGTTGTCAAACCGCATCCCCTGTTTTTCGTCATTCTTCGCCAAAAAAGCCCCGATTCTTATCGAATCGGGGCTACCAGGTATATCGGTTTAATGCAGCCCCCCGCCTGTGCGTCCTGCCATAAAGCCGTTCAGGAGCCTGAAGATTCCTTTGTTCTTTCTCCAAATAGACGGGAATTCGTAAAACGGCAGCGGCGTCGGCCTTTTGCCCACCTCGATGGTCAAGGACGGAATGTTAAGCCGCTCAATCGCCCAATCCTTGAAGCCGCCGAACGAGGTGCCGTCATCCGGAATCATGCGGTAACCCGTCTGTTCCGCCACAAGGCAGCCAAGCCGGTAGCCCGCGGCGTTCGCCTCGGGATTGTCTCCAAAATCATAATAGATTTCGCTTCCGGTCGCGTGGTAGCTGACCGTGGCCCCGAACGGATATTTTCTTGCATATGCCGCAAGCGCGCGCGTTTCCGGCTCGCTCTCCGGCCTGCTGCCCCGGTAATTGGCGGAAGAGGGATAGGGTCTTGTATCGATGCGCCCCCATTGCGCGTCAAAATTCCGGTTGAGGTCCACGCCCGCGGCGTTCGCCTTCCATGTACGCAGGTATTGTTTGAACGGCAATGTGGTGAAGCCCAATTCCTTATCCTGTTCATACATCAGGAGCAACTCCGGCGTCGCTTCCATCGTCTGGCTAATCGTGACGCCGTCCGGGTTCGTCATGGGTAAAATATGCACCAACAGGCCTTCGGGTACGCCGCAGACCAGCAAGGTCTCGAGCTGCTGCATGGCAAGCTGTGTGGTCATATATTCGCGCGCATGGATGCTCGCCTGGATGAGCGCATGCCGCTTTGCCTTCGGACTGCCCGCGCGCGCGGCATAGATCGCCCTGTTTTGATGGGAGTACCCAATCACTTCGAGCTCCAGCGTATCGGGATACCGCGCTTTGAGTTTGAGAAGCTCCCGCTGCATATCTTCATATGAATAAGGCGCGATGCCTCTTGCAAAGAGGCCGCAGAGCAGCAAAGATACACTAGCCATACAGATAAGGAGCACCCCCGTCCCAATTCTTTTTTTCATACACCCGGAAACCATGCAGGCATTCAAAGCGGCGCGGGATTTGCGTTGCGGGGCAAGAAGCCGAAATGACGCCTTGCAGCGCCGCGCCAATCGGAATGCAACGCCGCAACGTGAGAAAAGCGCCGCAACGGTATATTCCTGTTTGGAATTGGCATCTAAGGCACCTCCCATCCGCTTACGGCGGCGCAATGTAACACGCAGCCAGTATTAAGCTATGTTTACCCGCCTTCCTTCATGCCCGTCCACGCCCGATGCGCAGGCATGAACATTTTGTAAATCCATAAGAGATTGCCGCGAAAGTATTGCCCCCGCTGTCCATACTTGTTAGAGTAAAGAAAGCCGCCCATGATTTACCGGCGGATGAAAACCTCAGGAGGAATGCCATATGAAACGGTTCTTGTCGGGTGTGCTTGCGGCCCTGTTCCTGCTTGCCGTGCTGCTGCCCGCAAAGGATGCGCAGGCCGCTGTGCTTTCCGGCTACACCAGCAAGGTGGATTATGACAACACGGACCCCAGCCGCTACAAGATCGACATCGATCTAATCAACCAGATTATTACCGTATATGAAAAAAGCGGTTCCGGCGCTTATGACAGCATCGTACTGCAAAGCCTGTGCACCACCGGCAATGAGGAAAACCCCACAGGCTCCGGCACCTTCAAGCTGGGACATCTGAAGGAGCGCTTTGGCTACTTTGTGGCATTCGGCCAATATGCGCAATACTGGACGCAGGTGATACGCGGGGTGTATATCCATTCCGTGATGTATGACAGCAAATCCATCACCGCCATGTCCAAGAGCGCCTACAACGGCCTTGGAAAAGCGCTTTCCCACGGTTGTGTGCGCGTGCTGCCCCACGTGGCGCAGTGGATTTTCTACAACTGCCCGCCGGGCACCGTCACCGTGATTTCAAAGAGCCGTGAAAAGAATGAAACGCTGCGCGCAGCGTTAAAGGGCGATATCGTCAGCTACGCAAGCTATAAGCAGCCTGTCGACTTCAGGACCGATCCCCCGATTGTGGCCGCCACCGTTGTGACGGACAATGTGCCTGTGCGCACCGGTTTTTCGAGCACCAAGGATACGACGGTCGTCACCCTCTCCGCAGGCGCCGCGCTGAAAATCCTGCAGGTTGGTCCCGACTGGTGTAAGGTGGAAACGTCAAAGGGCAAGCTCGGCTATGTACAGACAAAATTCCTTTTGATGGATCCCAATACCATGGTGCCCGTACACCCGATTTATCTTGCAAAGGAAGCGACCGTCCTCTATAAATCCCCCAGCACCAACGCCTCTTCGCTTTATAAGTTTGAAAAAGGCGAGGCCATTGAGGTAATCGGCACGGTGGACAAATACTGGCTGACCGCCAAGGTGGGGGACGATTACGGCTTTGTGCGCATCAAGCACCTTACAAAGAACGCCTCCGCCGTGACGCCCGTAGAATCTGTGGCACCTTCCCTGACGGATTCGCAGGCGCGGATAAAGGACGGCATCATCGCCAACTTCAGAACAGGCCCAGGCAGCGCGTTTCCTGTAATCGCGGAGCTTCCCGCAGGCACTCCGATCAAGCTCCTCTCCGCGGAGGGCAGCTGGTACCAGGCGGAAGTGAACGGCCTGGTCGGATACCTCTCCATCATCTGCGTCTCGTTCAACTAACGAGCAACATAAACAGCAAAAACGCCCTCCAAAACGAGGGCGTTTTTTTATATCCACACATCAAAAATTAAATTCCGCGCTCCAGTCAAACACGCCCGATTCCTCAATGCTCCCGGGCCAATGCGCGCACCAGGAAGGCACGGCGGGAGCAGCGGCACGGTCAAGACTTGGCGTATAGGGCTTAATATCCAGCACCGGCGATCCGTCATGCGCGTCAATGTAAGCAATCCGAATCACGCCTGCCCGGTAATCCACATGGAGCACCGCAACAGCCGTCAGCGCAATCGGGTTGGGGCGTATGGGCGAGCGGGTGGCGAATATGCCCATCCGCTCCGGCGCGTTGCGGTAGGGCTGCGGGGTATTCAACACGCCGCGGTAGTCCGGGCTTTCAAATTCATGGAACCACCAGAGCACCTGAATGTGGGAAAACCCCTCCAAGCCCGCAAGCGCCGGAAGATACTGCGGCTCGAGCCGGATGAACATGCCGTCTTCTTCTATAGAAATTTTGCCGACGGGCGTTAACGTGAAGCGTTGCATAACATACCTCCATATTTATTAGCTTTGCTTCACTCTAAAGCCTCACACCGTGTGAGAGTCAATCATCAATTTCACTCTTCCTCAGGGGAATTTGCAGCTCTGTCAGATACCGCTCCGGGTCTTCCTCATTCCACGGGCCGATATGCACAATTTGCCGGTTGGGCCAGAGCATCTCATACTGGCCATGCCGCTCCAAAAAGCCCGCAAAAGCGGCGTATGCGCCTGCAATACGTGTAAACGGCCCATGCACCATGGTATACGCCATCAGTTCCACCGCCTCTGCCTGCCGGAACGTGAAGCCCTCCCGGTTTTCTTCCAGCCGCAGCACCTGTGCGCAGATTTCCACATCCACATCCGTTTCCCTGTAATCCCGATCATGGTAGAGGGCAAAAGAAACGCCCTCTGTTTCTATTCCGCTGCGCTCCACAAATTCTGTCATCCGCTGCCAGAGCAGGCCTTCCGCAAAATAATCAGGCAGCGTTTCCCGCAAAGACAGTACCCGGCAGGCGGGCACACTTTTTATGGCAACATCATAGTGCATGCGCATGGCGTCCCGGCCAATATCCTGCATGGCGCGCAGCAGGCGGTCCATGCGCTGCTGCTCCAGATGGATAGACGCCTGTATCTCTCGCCGTTTTGCTTCAAAGCGAACCGCGAGCGCCCCTTCCCCTTCTCGGATGGCTGCGGCGATTTCATGAACGGAAAAGCCCGCGTCCCGCAGGAAGATGATTTGATTGAGCGATGGAATCTGTTCTGGCGCATATTGCCGATATCCCGTGGCGGGATCGATATAGGCAGGGGAAAACAGCCCCGCCTCGTCATAGTAGCGCAGCATGCGCACGGAAACCCGCACGAGCTTGGAAAAATCGCCGATTTTGAGCACAACTTCCACCCCCAGTCCATCATAGCACATCCATTGCGCGCCATAAATACGATGTAAAGTAACCAATTGCTGAAAAAACACCGAAGATCCCGGTTTTTCCTTGCATGCGCGGGACAACTGTGCTACAATACCTTTTGCTAACGTCCTTCTTGCCGGGCACATGGATGCCCGGCCAATCTAGACCATAAGGAGGTGAAATGCGTGAACGCATACGAAGCACTTTATATCATCACGCCGGAGCTTGAGGCAGAGGTCAACAAAACCCTCATCCAGAAGTATTCCGACATCGTAACGTCCAACGGCGGTGAGGTTGAAAAGATTGACGAATGGGGCAAAACCCGTCTCGCTTATCCGATCGATTACAAGACCGAAGGCTATTATGTATTGATGACGTTCAAAGGTGCGCCGGAGTTCCCCAAGGAACTTGAGCGTAACTTCAAGAACGATGAAAGTCTGCTTAGGTACATGGTTACCCGGAAAGAGGCGTAACGATGTCGCTTTTGCATGTCTGCGCCCGGCATACGCTGCCTGAAAGGAAGGTTGAAGCATGAACAAGATTTTTCTCATCGGCAACCTGACGAGCGATCCTGAAACCCGCACCACAGGGAGCGGCGTTTCCGTTTGCACATTCAGCATCGCAGTCAACCGCCGCTTCTCGCAAGCCGGCGGCGAGCGCCAGACGGATTTTTTCCGCATCAACGCATGGCGGCAGCTGGGCGATAACTGCCAGCGCTTTTTGGCCAAGGGCCGAAAGGTCGCGGTGGTTGGCGAACTGCAGCCCCGTACCTATGAGGATAAAAACGGCGTAACGCGCATGTCTTTGGACATTACGGCGGATGAGGTGGAATTCCTCACGCCCAAGAACGCGGAAGGCGGCGCGCCCTACTCGGGCGGTGCACCCGCCTATACGTCGGGCAGCGGCCAGAAGAACGCTTCGCCGCTACCGGATCTCGCAGGTTTTGAAAACATCAGCGAGGACGAGCTTCCTTTCTAAGCGAAGGAGAACCCGCCCCGCGCCCTCACCTACAGGATTGAATGATAGGAGGAATTCCCATGGAAGAACGTAAAATGCGCCCCCGTGGCGGGCGCAAAGGCAGGCGTAAGGTCTGTCAGTTCTGCGTGGATAAGATGGAGCATATCGACTACAAGGATACCGTTCGCCTGCGCAAGTGCATCACTGAGCGCGGCAAGATCATGCCCCGCCGGATGTCCGGCGTGTGCGCAAAGCACCAGCGTGATCTGGCAATTGCCATCAAACGGGCCCGTGTCGTTGCTCTTCTTCCCTACGTATCGGACTAAGAGCCCCACACAAACACAACACCTTTTGGACGGTTAGCATAAACAGCGCAGCCTAGAGCTGCGCTGTTTTTATTTGATCTCCAACAATTTTACCATAGTCCTTGACGGATCAGCGCTTCCACCACAGCGTATTGCCCGCAAAGTACTGTATAAACCCGCACCGCTCCAGCACCCGCTGGGAGGGGATGTTTTTCCGCTCCGTTTCCGCAATGACATGCGCGATGCCGGGCTGAGAGAGCGCCCAGCAGCACATTTGTGCAACAGCCTCCGTCATATAGCCGCTGCCGCAATATGCTTCACCCAGGCCATAGCCGATTTCCACGTTGCCTGCCTGATCGGGCACGTTTTTAAAATCCGCGGAGCCTACCACCACGCGGTCCTCCCTGCGGATCAAAAGCCAGAAGGTATGAAACAGCAGGTGCACTTCATCGCGCTCCACAAGTTCAAGCTGCTGCCGCAGGATATTTAGGAACTCCCCTTCCAGTGGCTCGGCACGGTAAAAGCAGTTCATTTCCCGCTCCAGTTCCGGAAGATCCTCTATCCAAAGCCGGAGTTGGCGCGCGCTGAGCGGCACAAGTGCCAGCCGTTCTGTTTCGAGTTTCATACCGCGCTCCTTCGTTCATTTGCTTTTATTTTATCATGCGCGTGGGCAGTTTTTCCATTGGTTTTGAGTTGTCATCTTGCTTGTATGCCGATGGGTGAAAAATATTTTAAATTCCGGGCAAACTCATGCAAAGTTTCGCATGGTTCATTCGTTTCTATGGATGAGGAGGTGAAAAGCGCATGCATGCACAACCCGATCCCAACAACGCCGTACAACAGGCGGTCAGTATCCATTCCACAGGCCTTGTGCGCCTCGCGTTCACCTATACAAAAAACATACAGGATGCCGAGGATATCGTACAGGAGGTGTTTTTCACCTACTTATCAAAATCCCCATTCTTTGTGGACGAAGCGCACGAAAAGTCCTGGCTCATCCGGGTAACGGTCAACAAGTGTAAGGACGCGCTCAGAAGACAAAAGCGCGCGCCGCTGCCCTTATCCGAAGAGATCGTCAGCCTGCCCGCAGAAGACCGCACACTCCTTTTGGCCGTACTGTCTCTAGACGAGAAGTACCGGCTTCCACTCCACCTGCACTACTATGAGGGATACTCCATCGCGGAAATCGCGCGTATCCTGCACGCAAACCCAGCCACCGTAGGCTCGTGGCTGCAGCGTGGGAGAGCACATTTAAAGCGACAGCTAGAGGAGGGTCAATAATGTTTGATGAAAAGGCATACCGTTCGGCAATGGAACATATCCGCCCGAACGCGGACTTTGAAGAAAAAACGCTCTCTTTGCTCCAGCAAAAACAGCATCAACAACGGAAAGAAGGCTTCTCTATGAAAACGAAAAAATTAGGTCTGATTTACAGCGGCATCGCCGCCTGCCTACTCCTGCTGCTGGGCGGATATGCCCTGTTTGGCTCCAATACCAATCTCCCCCCGCAGGAAAACACGCCGCCCATCACCGCAAAAGCCATGGTGAACATTGACGGCATCATTGAAGAAGTGTCGAGTGACGGCCTCTCCTTCCGCGTTGGCGATCTTTGGGTGCAGGTTGACGAAAACACCATGTACGGCATCCCCGGCCCCAACGCCCTGCC
>JAEYLA010000173.1 GCA_023461495.1 Bacillota bacterium
TCCGCTTCATCCACAAGGCTCTGCACCGTAGCCTGCACGGCGTCTTCTTCCATCACCGCAACGCCGATGCTGATTGTCACAACATTGGCGTTTGCATCCTTACCCGCAGCCATGCCGATATCCGAAACCATATGGACCAGCCGCTTTGCCATCATAAACGCGGCGCTTGTTTTTGCAACCGGAATCATTACCACAAACTCTTCCCCGCCCAATCTGCAGAGCACGTCCGTTTCCCGCGCAAAGCACCGCCGCATGCAGCCGGCCACCTCCATGAGCGCGTGGTCGCCCGCAAGATGGCCAAAAGTATCATTATAATTCTTAAAGCAGTCGATATCGATATAAAATACCGCCACAGGCCTGCCCATGCGTTTGCACAGCGCCATCAGCGCATGCATGCGGGACATCCCCGCTTTTCTGCTGAACAGCTTTGTCAAATCATCAAGATCGCTTTCCATGCGCAAAGACGTGATGACTTCAAGATAGCCGCCATGCAGGGAATAGCAAAGCAGCCCGCCCGCGGCGCTCAGCCCCGTTATGCTAAACACATACCACACATTGTGTGAAAAAAATGCCGCGGCAGCTGCCGGATAGAGCGTGGCAAGAAAAAAGAGCACCTTGTTTTCCTGAAAGGAAAACAAGGGCGCAAACAAGAGCACCATCAAAAACAGGATGCTGTTTGCAACCGCCCCGGATGCGGCATCCGAAAGCAGAAACGGCAGCATCCCCAGCGCAAACGCGACGCTATAGGCGCGGTACAGGTTCCTTAAAGCGCGGAACGGATTGCGCGCATATTTTCTTAGGCGACATGTCAGCCCAAGATAACTCCCGGAAGCCACAAGCAGCAGCAGACACCCCACAATCAGGAACGGATGCGCTTTTAAGCCCCCCATCACAACGTTGGCGCACTGGAACACAAGCGTCAGCCACGCAATCAATGCGGTACGCTTTGCGTTGAGCTGGATGAGCGTCTCATTCATTTCCATACGGTGTCCATGGTTCTCCATCCGTTTTGCTCCCGGGAAGAGTCGCACGTAAAAACGCCGCGCCTGTATGGCGGTTTATGCACAGGAAACCCGCGGCAGCTTTTAAAAAGTGTTTCGGGTATCCCAACCGCCCTCTGGTTAAAAAGAAACCGAGGGAACACCCGCAGGCAATCGTATATCATTCATCATCGTTTTATCGGGCTGTTTTATTGTAACACCGCTATCCAATTATTACTAGACTAAATATATGATGTCCCCTATTTTTTACCTATACAGGGTGTATCTCTTTATGCATTTTTTATTTCTTCCGGTAAATGTTCAGCGCAAAGGAAAACAGCAGCGCAATCAGGCAGATCACAAGTGCTAGAATGACGAGCGGATATGCGCCGTTCCAGCCTTGGGGCGATGTATGAAAAACGAGGATGCCGCCATACGCCCACACAAATACCAGACCAATTGCCGAAGCCTTGCAGCGGAACATTAGGTAAATCGCAAGGAGCGCTCCTGCAGACAGCACGATTACCGCCCACATCTGTGGTGTGATCCCCCACCCATTCCAGTGGATGCTGGTAAGCAGAACAGCGGCATTTATAATGGAGGCGACAATACTCCATGCAAAATAAATAGAAAACGGGAGGAATATGAACAGCTTTTCTTTCATGCAGAGACGCTCCCTGCAAAGAATGCACATAATGCGGGTCAGGCAATAGGTTAGCCCTACTAAAAGCAGAAAGCAGACCAGAACAAGATTATAATGCCACGCAATCAGCCAAAATGCGTTGCAAACACAGGACATCGTAAAAAATGGGGCGATTGCCCTTGTCAGCTCCGTGGCGCATGGCCCGCGCCCTTCCCCCCATTGGAACACGCCGCACTGGTAGAGCGTATACAGCAGCAGCAGCGCATAGATGCCCGCCCAAATCAGAAACGTGCCCGGCGCAGGCGTAATCAGCGTCGGATAGCGCGCAGAGACTTGCCCTGCCGTTACCCCATTGATCGGCAGTGCTTCCGAAAGTATATTGATGGCAACCATGCCCACATAAGCTGCGGCGGCGATCAGGCAGGGCCGTTTTTCCTGCTGTTGGCGTTCAAGCTCCATAGCGTTCCTCCTCCCGGCAATCACTACAGTATATTCGCGCGCGGCAGAGGGTATACATGGTTTCACCATACAGTCTCCGGAGCAGGCTTCCCGCCTGCACCCGTATGCTGCAAACCCCATACCTGAAATGACGGGCATCCCTCCTGCAGCTCTGCTACAATACAAATGAAAGGGGCACATGCTATGGATGCGCTCAAACAGTTGAACCTTGCGCTTTGGTATATCGAAGAACATCTGGCTGAAGACATTGATTATCAGAAAGTGTCCGCATCGCATGCTGTACAGAATACCATTTCAGGCGGATGTTTTCGTTCCTGTCAGGATTTTCGCTGGGCGAATATGTCCGGATGCGGCGCTTGGACCGGGCTGCTGCCGAACTGCGGACAAGCGGCGCGACAATTACGGATATTGCGCTGAAATACGGCTACAACTCGCCCGATGCGTTCTCGCGCGCCTTCCTTGCTTTTCACGCAAGCACGCCGGCCGAAGTCCGCCGGCACGGCGCAGGCGTAAAAGCGTTTCCGCCCATGACCTTTCAACTCACAGTAAGAGGAGGACAAAAAATGCATTACCGCATTGTAGAAAAAGAAGCGTTTCAAATTGCAGGCGTCAAAAAACGGATTACGCTGATTTATGAAGGCGTCAACCCGCAAATGAATGCTCTATGGGCCAAACTGCGCGAGGAAGATTTTGTGCAGCTTAAGGAACTGTGTGATACAGAACCAAAGGGCATCCTTTGCGTATCCGCCAATTTTACGCAAGGGCGGGAAGAAGGTGCGCAGCTCGACCAATATATTGGCGTCGCCACAACCCGGGATATTCCCGGGCGTTGGGAAGTCTTGCCGGTATCCGCCGCAACCTGGGCCGTATTTACAGCGGTTGGCCCATTTCCCAAAGCGCTGCAGGATGCCTGGGCGCGCATTTATGCGGAGTGGTTTCCCACTTCCGGATACCAGATGACCCGCGGCCCTGAATTGCTCTGGAACGAAAGCAGGGATACGAGCCTTCCAAACTACAAAAGCGAACTCTGGATTCCGGTAACGCAGGCATAACACGCGCAAAACGGCCACCCCGCGTAGGGGGTAGCCGTTTTGCCTTGATCCTTTCAAAAGCCTTACATGGATATATTGAATTGGGACGCACCCGTCTGGAAGTAAGAAAGCGCCTCATAGACAGCGGCTTTCATCCCCTCCGTGATAACGCCTTCCTCCACAAGCGTCTTGAGCGGATCAGAGGCGCCGGGCATGCTGTTGCCGTAGGCCAATTTTGCCTGCATCAACGTATGGGCACCCTGGAACGCGCTTTCCACCTCGGATTTTTCTTCTTCTGTGAGCGTGCCGTTCTCTATAAGCTCCGCAAGCGAAATGCGGCCACCGGTTTTCTGCGCCTTTTCAAATAGTGCCAGGACGCTCTCTCGCTGTTCTTCTGTAAGCGTTCCATCTGTGACGAGCGCATCAAGGCCGTCCTCCATTTCAGGCGGTATGCCGCCCCTTTGCGGTGGCGGGTCCGCTTCTTCCATGGCGGTTGTCAGCGCCCGCTTCTGTTCCTCGATGAGCGTATCTTGCTCCACGAGTTTCGAAAGCGCCGCTTCGATTGCTTCCTTTTGTTCGTCTGGCTTCAGATCCTCTGAAAAGATATCCTCAAGCACCGAACTGATTTCATCCGCCGCTTCCTCGCCAAGCAAGCCTTCTTCCACCAGTTCTTTCAACTTCTCCGCCGCAGCGCTTTCCATCCGCTCGCCCTTGGGCGGCGGCGGTGGCGGCTGCAGGGCGCGCGCAAACGCGTTTGTAATTTCCTTCTGCTGCTCTTCTGTAATGGTCCCATTTTCCACAAGCGTGCTTAACGAGCTTGAAATGCCCGCCTGCACGCCGGATTTGAGCGGCGTACTGCTGCTTGAAGACGCCAATGTAGAGCTCAGATACAGCTGGGAAATGGTGCTGCCAATGCCCGAAACCGATGCCATGGTTTTGCCTCCCTTTTGTTGTGATTTGCCTATACTATCGGGAGGTTTTTTTGCCAATCAAGGGTCTCTCAAAAATGTCATCCGGCGTACATAATCGCTTAAGCCTTCTCAAAGAAACCTGCTGATTTTTAAACCCTTCTTTCAGGCTATACCACATACAAAATCGGTACGCCGGGAAGGTGCCGCTCCAGCGCCGCGCGCAAAAGCGCCTCCGCCTCCGCGCGTACACTTTCCCGGTACGCATACCTGCCGTGCCCGCGCACCGTCATAAGGGACGTATCGTATAGCTCCACGGCTTTGGGGAACGCATCGTTGTTGATGGCGCGGTGCACAAAGCTGTAGGTCATGAATATGATCTCGATCACAAGCTTACGCTTTGTTTGCTCGCTCAGTTCTTCTCCCAGCTGTTCGATGAGCTTTATATAATACTTGCGGTAATCCTCCATCAGCACCACCGGCGCGATCAGAAGCCCGACTTCATACCCTGCCTCACACATGCGGTTGAGCGCGCGGATGCGCGCTTTGAGCGGAGATGTGCCAAGCTCCACGGCGTTGATGACCTCCTGCGGATTCACGCTCATGCGAAAAATCACCCTTCCCTTGTGATCGAGCGGCAGCAACGGCTCCACCATATCAAACTTGGTCGGGAAGGTGAGCTTTCCCCTGGGCGAGGCCGCGAACTGCTCGATCGTCCACACAAGGTTTCCTGTGATGGTATTTTCCAATACCAGATCGCTGTTGGAGCCGATTTCAAACACCGGCTCCTTTTCCTGTGTGGACGCGGCCTTGATCATTTTTCGCAACATCTCCTCGCGGTTGACAAACAGCCGCAGATACGCGCATTTGTTGTAATGGCACACAAGGTAGCAATACAGGCACATGGCCGTGCAGCCCGAGGACGTGTAGGGCACCAGGTAGTCCGACACCTTATGGTTGGGCGTATGACGGAGAGACTTTCGCACCCCTATGATCAAAAACCGCTTCATCTGCACAAACGCATCGTTTGGATTGGTTCGAAGTTCTTCAATGTTGTTGTGGTTCTCAATGGAGATCCACTCCACGTCGGGGAACTGCTCCTTTAGTTGCTTCCCCAGCGGATATTCCAGTGCCTTTGGTTCAAAATACACGCGTTCCGGTTTCATGCTCTGCCTCCTGAATGATCCTTCCCCCCTAGTTTGGCAGGGCAGCAAAAAGCGCATGCAACGCATTCGCTTTTTAAATCAATACATATAGCGGCTCCGTTTACCCGGCGTAAATACTTACTCAATTCCGGCGCTGTACACCGCCTTACAGATGGTGACGCGCCGCTCATAAATATCCCGGCATAGCCCGGGCAGTTCGTCAAGCGAAGCGCGGTGGGTAATGAAATCCTCCACCTGCATCTTCCCCGCATCCAACATGGAGACGGTATACGTCCACTCGTTGACGGGCGTTGCGGCAAAATGAGAGTTCCATACGCCGGTGAGCAGCAGTTCCTTGCGCAGGATGTTGCTGTGCTGCTTCAATGCAATGACGGTATCCCGGTGCGGGTTGCCCAGCAGCACGACGGTACCGAAGGGCTTCGCCAAGTCAGCCGCGTGGCCGACCGCGATGCCTGTTCCTTCAATGACAACGTCCGCCAGACTGCCGCCGGTCAGCTTTTTGAATTCCTCCGCCACATCCTGGGTTCTGGAGTTGAATACGATTTCGCCGCGCGCACGCGCGAAAGCGGCTTTCTCCTCCACCACATCCACCAACGCAACAGGCTCCGCGCCAAACAGCCTTGCCCAGCGCGCCGCCATGATGCCGATGGGCCCCGCGCCTAAAATCAACACGGAATACCCTGGCCTGAGGTTGCTTTTGCGCACGGCATGCTGTGCGACCGTGCACGGCTCCACCATGCCAAGCGCGTCCATGGAGGTTGCGGGATTCTTCGACTCCACAAAGTGCCATGCGGAGGGGACGATGCAAAATTGTGCAAACCCGCCGTCGCTGCGCGAGCCCAGATAATCATAGTCCTCGCACATGGCGTAGCTGGCAGAAAGGCAAGGTGCGCACTTCCGGCAGGGAATCAGCGGAAACACAGCGCCCCGCTTGCCGATGAGGGACTTGTCCGCAGCCTCTCCCACAGCGACGATGGTTCCACCCAACTCATGCCCGATGGTCAGCGGGTAGTGCTGGTTGCTGGTGCCAAGCTCAAAAATGCGCGGGATGTCGGACCCGCAGATCCCGCAGCCGCCGACCCGGAGCAGAAGTTCTCTGCCCTTAGGGACAGGGGTTTGCACCTCATCCACGCGAAAATCGCCAATGGCATATAGCCTTGCAGCCTTCATACGCCCCTCCCTCAATACCAAGCAGTCGGTTTACTTCTGCGCAGTCTGCGTGATTTTCAGGTATTCCTCATAGCGCGCTTTGAAGCCATCCAGCCCCTTCATGAGGGACGCGGTGCCCGCCACAAGCCCGTTCGCGCCCGCCGCCACCATTTTTGCGGCGTTCTCATAGGTGGTGTTGCCGTCAATGAACACATCTACCGCATCCATGCCGCATTCCTGCAGCAGTTCGGTCACACGGCTGATTTTTTCAATGCCGTCCGGCACGAGCGTCTGCGCGGCAAAGCCGGGGTTGACCGTCATCACCAGCACATAATCGAGCACATGTTTATATTCCCGCAGCAGCTCCACCGGCGTTCCGGGATTGAGAACAAGCCCGGCTTTCAATCCTTTGCCCTGCAGCTCCTGCAACAGCCGGTAGGGATGGTGCGTGGTTTCCGGATGGAAGCACACGCGGTCCCCTTCCTGAGGCTTGAAATATTCAATATAGCGCTCCGGCTCCATGCACATCAGGTGCAGGTCCACAGGCAGTCTGGTCAGCTCCTTGATGCCGGAATAATAATTGGTGCCCAGCATGATGTTCTTGACATAATGTCCGTCCATAACGTCAAAATGGATGGAATCGAGTCCCACCTCTTCAAACAGACGGATGTGGGCTTCGATCTCCCAAAGCTTGCTGCACATAATGGACGGGGAAATTTTGATGGATTTTTGCATAGCGGCTCCTTTTGTTTCAATTGCGATGGCAGTTTTCTTCCATGCCTATTGTACCACGCGCCACAGGATGAGGAAAGGCCGCCGGAAAACCGGTGGCCGC
>JAEYLA010000174.1 GCA_023461495.1 Bacillota bacterium
CCGGCGTCCGCTTCAACACGAGCGGCAGCAGGATATTGTCCTTCAATGAGAACGTATCCAGAAGGTTGAAATCCTGAAACACAAACCCAAGGTTGTCGCGCCGGAATTCCGAAAGCTCCCGCTCCGGGACCGCCTTAAGGCTACGGCCGGAAAGGTATACATCGCCGCCGCTCGCCTTATCGAGCGATGCGATGATATTGAGCAGCGTCGATTTGCCGGAGCCGGACGGCCCCATGATGGCGACAAACTCGCCCGAAGCGACTTCAAAACTGACGTCGCGCAGCGCAACGCACTGCTTGAGTCCTAAGCGCGTATTGAATACGCGCTTGACATGATCGATTTTCAACAGTTCCATAAGGTAAAGCCTCCTTTGCCCGATGGAGAAATCGTAACAGATTTTCCTTGCCCGTATCCATCGAACCGGCTTACAGTTTACAGCCGCCGCCTTACAGTTTTGTCACATTGGCATGGAACGATATCTCTTGGGAATCCCATGCATCCTGCGCTATCAGGAAAACACCTCCTCATCCCGCTCGGGAAACTGCAGCGCCGCCCGGGTGCCCTTGCCCGGCGTGGAGGTTAATTCCAGCCTGATGCGCAGCGCATCCGCCACCCGGCGGGAAAGATACAGGCCAATGCCGCTTGCCCGTTTATCGAGCCTCCCGTTGTAGCCGGTGTATCCTTTTTCAAACACGCGCGGCATATCCTCCGGCCGGATGCCGCAGCCGGTATCTAAAAGGATGAGCGCGCCATCCTCCAGAAAGATCTGCACGCCGCCCTGCTGCGTATACTTGACGGCATTGGAAAGAAGTTGCTCAAACAGGAACGAAAACCACTTTGCATCGGTGAGGACCGCAACATCCAACTCCCTCACCTCAGCGGAAAGGCCTTTTGCGATAAACAGCGGCGCATATTTCCGGATGCTTTCGCGCACCAGAGGCTCAAGCCTGCAGGGGGAAAGCACAAGGTCAGATGCGATGTCCGCCGCGCGTACGTACTGCATGGCAAGCTCCGCATAGCGTTCCACCTCAAACAACTGGCGGCCCAACAGCGTGCGGTCAACGTCCGGACTCTGCAGCAACAGCCGCATGGCCGCGATCGGCGTCTTGATCTGGTGCATCCATAAGGTAAAATAGGAAATCGTCGCCCGGTGGGACATGGAAAGCTCCTCCTGCTCCTGCCGCGCGCGGGAGAGGTATCCGTCCGCAATTTCACAGTAAAGCCGCTCCACACAGTTGCTCCCTTCGGGCAGCAGCTGTTCAAACGCATCTAAATGTGCGTGGACTTCCATTAACGCCCGCAGCCGCCGGAGCATGGCAAAGAGATCAAACCCTATAATCAGGACAAACGCGAGAAATCCGAGCAGCATGCTATACCGGATATCCCCCGCGTCCGTTCCGTTAAGCGCCCAGAAGCTTACCGTAAGCGCATTGCTGAGCACATAAAACAAAAACAGCGTCTTCCGGTAACCGATATAATGGATTACGCCACGCCAGAACGGCAGGCGCTTTTTCTCCCCCTTTGCCCGTCTATCCGCTTTGCCCATCCCTTTATTCCTCCGCTTCCGGCTCTCCGAGCATCTGGTAGCCTTCGCCCTTGCGGGTGACGATGCAGCCGGAGAGGCCCGCGGGTTCAAGCTTGCGCCTGAGGCGGTTCATATTGACGGTAAGGGTGTTGTCGTCAATGTAGCTGTCGCTGTCCCAAAGGCGCAGCATGATTTCCTCGCGGGATACCGTCTGCCCCTTGTGGGCGAGCAGCAGCTGTAAAATGCGCAGCTCGTTCTTCGTGAGCTCCAGCTTGCCGTCTTTGATATACAGGCACCCTTCCCCGGCCGATAGCCGCGCGCCAAAAAATTCCGGCTCCTGCGGCGCTTGCCCGCCGCTTCTTCTTAATACGGCCTGCATTTTTGCGATGAGCACCTCAATAGAAAACGGCTTTACAAGATAATCATCCCCGCCCATCTGTATCGCCATCACGATATCCATATCCTCCGTGCGGGAGGAGATAAAAAGCACGGGCACATTGGAGTGCTTGCGGATTTCTGTGCACCAGTAATATCCGTTATAATACGGAAGTGCGATGTCCAGAAGGACAAGCTGCGGGCGGCACTGATGGAACGCCTGCATCACATCCGCAAAATCTTCCACCACGCATGGCGCATAGCCCCATTTCGTAAGCCCCTGCGCAATCAGCCCCGCAATGACGGCGTCGTCCTCTACAATCAGCACTTTGTACGCATCCGCTACGGCACGCTGCATCCCGTTTCACCTCCGTTCTTTATAATAAGCGCGTGAAGTGGGAATTCGTATTACAATTGTTCCCTTCTAAGTAAGCATTGATGAAATGAGGAATGCTGGATTGACGAGAAGATTTCGCGACCTGCAAGGAGCAAAACCGAAGGGAATAGCAGCGCTATTTCGAGATTTTCGTGACACGGCAGGGCACAAAGTCAGCCGCCAAGACAACGTTCGGAATGAATCAGTGCTTACCTAGGCATCATAGCATGCGCCGCACCGCGCTTCAAGCAATGTTGCTTTCTTGTGATCGAATAGCAATTTGTTGTTACTTTTCAACATATGGAGTGAAAATATTTTACATTGCGCAGTTCCGTATGGTATGCTAGGAAGGAAAACAGACTCTATTCTACAAGACACATTTTATCTGCTGCCTGGAGGATTTTTTGAATATGTTGGATATGGGCAAATGGGAACAGATTGCTGCTGACTACGCCAAAGACCGTATGGACGTGCCCGGCAGGCTGGGCGGAAAAATCGCCATTGTGACGGGCAGCGCGCAGGGCTTTGGCCGCGGCATCGCGGAGGAGCTTTATAAAGAAGGCGCGTGCGTTGTTGTTGCGGACCTGAATGAAGCATTGGCGAATGAAGTGGCAAAAGAACTTGGCGAGCGCGCGTTCGCCGTCAAGGTTGACGTCTCCAATGAAGAAAGCGTTGCCGCCATGATCGGCGCTACGGTGGAGCATTTCCACGGGCTGGACCTGTTCGTCAGCAATGCCGGCGTATTGAAGGCGGGCAGCCTTGACGAACTGGAAAAGAAGGATTTTGAATTTGTCACCTCCATCAACTATACGGCGTTCTTCCTCTGCTCCAAATACGCGTCCCGCGTGATGAAGGCGCAGTTTGCCGCAAACCCGGACTGGAGCGGCGATATTATACAGATCAATTCCAAGAGCGGCCTTGTCGGCTCCAACAAAAACTACGCGTATGCGGGCAGCAAGTTCGGCGGCATCGGCCTTACGGAAAGCTTCGCGCTGGAGCTTTGCCCCTACCGCATCAAGGTCAACGCCATCTGCCCGGGCAACTTCCTGGACGGACCCTTGTGGATGGATCCGCAGCGCGGCCTGTTTGTGCAGTATTTGAACGCGGGCAAGGTGCCGGGCGCCAAGACCACCGCGGACGTCAAGCGGCATTACGAGAGCCTTGTCCCCATGCGTCGCGGCTGCTTCCCCAAAGACGTTGCCCGCGCCATCTTCTATGCCGTGGAACAGGATTATGAAACCGGCCAGGCGATCCCTGTCACCGGCGGACAGAATATGTTGCATTAATCCCTGATTGTAAGCGTACGGAAAGGGTAAAGATATGATGGACCAGAGGATTCTTGAAGAACTCACCCAGCCGGGAAAAGAGGCACGCCTTGCTGCGCTAAGCGCCATTGCAACGAAGGCCAAGTTGCCGCCTGCCGATCCGCGCTATATCAACAACCATATACACACCACGTACTCCTTTTCCCCCTATTCGCCGACGGCGGCGGTCTATTTCGCCCATGCGGCGGGGTTGTGCACCGCAGGCATCATGGACCATGACAGCATCGGCGGCGCGAAGGAATTTTTAGAGGCGGGCGATATCTTAGGCGTGCCGACCACCATCGGCATGGAATGCAGGGTGAGCATGGCGGGAACGCCTTTGGAGCACCGCACCACCAACAACCCGGACCAGGCGGGCGTAAGTTACACCACCATGCACGCCGTGCCGCACGGGAAGATCGACGTGCTGCAGCAGGCCTTTGCGCCGCTTCGGGAAAAGCGCAACGCAAGAAACCGCCTGATGACCGAGAAGATTGACGCAATGCTCTCCCCGCACGGCATCCGTCTTGATTTTGACGCGGATGTGCTGCCGCTTTCCCAGTATTTTGACGGCGGCAGCGTGACGGAACGGCACCTGATGTATGCGCTTGCGCACAAAATCGTTTCCGCCGCGGGCCGGGGTGCCGGCGCCATCGCACTTTTAGAAAAGCTCGGCGTCGTGCTTTCCGAAAAGCAGAAAAAACTGCTTTCCGATACGGAATACCTCTTTTATGACTATGATTTGTTAGGTATACTAAAAAGTGCCTTTGTGCCTTTGGTATTT
>JAEYLA010000175.1 GCA_023461495.1 Bacillota bacterium
GGCAACGCCGGAACGTTTATTCTCCAGATATCGTTTTAGCCGCTCATAATCCTCTGTGGTATCCGCATCCAAGGTGCAGCCGGTATCCGCTACTTCCACCATAGCGCAGGAAAGCTGCTCCCACACGCCGCGAAGACCCAAATTCCCCGTGTATGCAAGGATATTGGGAATGCCTGCGCTTGCGATCAGCGGCGGATGCTTGCGCCTGCCGTCAACGGACGGGAAAACAACTGTGGCATTCATATGTTCCATCTCCCTGCGAAGCGCCGCATAGGTCGCCTGCGCGACCGCCGGCATATCTCCCGGAAGGAGATAGAATGCATCGCAGGACGGCAGGACGGCAAGTCCTTTTTTTATGGAAGCAAGCATGTCTGTTGTGGCATAGTCCCTGTTATAAGCAAGACTGACGCCGCCCGTTTGTACATACGGCTGCAATACAGCCTCCACTTTGGCCGCGTGGTACCCCAGCACCACCACAACATGGAAAACACCTGCGCGCAGCATGCCTTCCACGCACAAAGTAATCAAGGGTGTTTCATTGATTGGCAGCAGCGGTTTGAAGCCGCCCATGCGGCTGGACAAACCGGCTGCCAGAATCAATCCGCCCGTGTTCATTTTGGCTCTCCCGTTTTTTTAGCGGGTTTATAATACGTTTCCTGCAATGGCAGGGAGGTCCTGAACTTGCCGTCCAGACGGTAATATGCATGCGAGCAGGCGGGTGAGGTGGGAATCAGGCACAATTCGCCAACACCTTTTGCGCCATGCGCATAGGATAGCTTTTCACCGGGCGCCTGCACCAGTTTCACATCGATGGGCGGGGCATCCGGCGCGCGCATGAGGCCCAGCGTCCCCATCTTCACCTGCGGATATCCGTCCTTGACGGGGTAATCCTCCGTGAGCGCAAAGCCGAGACCCATAATGATACCGCCTTCGATCTGGCCTTCCACGGACTGGAGGTTGACGGGCGTCCCTACATCGTAGGCGGCGACAACCTTTTCAATCTTCCCTTTTTCATCCAGCACCACGACCTGTGCGCCATAGCTGTAGCTGACATGGCTCACCGGGTTCTTCTTTTGCGTCCCCATCGGGTCGGTGATAGGCACATACTCGCCGTAGAACGCTTCGCCTTCAAGATCGGCAAGCGTGCGTCCATCTTTCAATGCCGCAGCCAGCTGCGCACCGGCACGGCGCGCGGCCTCGCCCGTTACCACCGTCTGGCGGCTGGCTGTACTGGTGCCGCTGTCCGGCGTGCGGATGGTATCCGGACGCTCATGGTACACAAGCGCGGGAGAAAGGCCGGTTTCCTCGCAAACCATCTGTGTACACACGGTGGCGATCCCTTGGCCCATGCAGGCGGCGCTGGTGCGGATATGGACAATGCCGTTTTCAATGCTCAACAGGCAGCGCCCGGTGTCCCGTATGCCGATGCCCTTGCCGCTGTTCTTGAAGCCGCAGGCGATTCCGGCATAGGGGTGTTTTTCGTAATCCTCTTTCACTGCCTTCAGGCATTCTGCCATCGCGCAGTTTTCGTCCGCCAGCTGGCCGTTGGGCAATTCCTGGCCGGGCCGGATGGCGTTTTTGTAGCGGATCTCCCAAGGGGAAATCCCCACCATCTCAGAGAGCAGATTGAGGTTGTTTTCAGTAGCGAAACAGCTTTGCGTTACGCCAAAGCCCCGGTAGGCCCCGGCCACCACGTTGTTGGTATATACGCTCATGCCCAGGATATCGACGTTCTGGTAGTTATAGGGTCCCGCGGCATGGGTGCAGGCACGCTGCAGCACCGGCCCGCCAAGGCTCGCGTAGGCGCCGGTATCCGCGATCAATATCGCTTTCATAGCGGTAAGGTTGCCGTGTTCATCGCAGGCGGTGGTAAATTCCATATCCATGGGATGGCGCTTGGTGTGGTACAGAAGGCTTTCCTGCCTGCTGAACTTTACCTTTACCGACGCTTTTACATACCAGGCCATAAGAGCGGCATGATGCTGCACGCTCATGTCCTCTTTGCCGCCAAAGCCGCCGCCTACCAGCTTACTTTGGCAGTGCACCTTTTCCTCCGGTATTTTGAGCATGGCGGCGATCTCATGCTTTTCATCGTAGACGCTTTGCGCGCCGCTATAGAGCAGAATGCCGTCTTCTCCTTCAGGCATGGCGATGGCGCATTCCGGCTCCATGAAGGCATGGTCGTTAAAAGGCGTATAGTATTTGCGGGTCACAACATATTTGGAGTTTTTGATCGCCGCGTCAGCGTCGCCCCGGCGCAGGATTTCCTTGCGCATGATGTTGCCGCCCGCATGGATGAGTGGTGCGTCGGCCCGCAATGCATCGGTAGGGGAAGTGACCGGCGTCAGTTCGGTATAATCCACCTCAATGAGCGCAAGCACTTCATCGAGCGCTTCCTGTGTTTTTGTACACACCAGGGCGATGGCGTCGCCGATATACCGGGTCGTATCGCCTTCTCTAATCATCACGTCCCAGTCAGGTAATACATGGCCGGTTTTATTGTAGGGAACGTCCTTCGCCGTGAGTATTTTGACGCATTCGGGATGTTGTTCGGCTTTGCTGACATCAATTTTATTTACACGCGCCCGGGGATATTTGGAGCGCAATGCCTTGGCGTACAACATACCCGGCAGTATGATATCGTCCACGAATTCCCCGGTGCCCAGCACCTTTTCCTTCGCGTCCGGGCGTTTGAAGCGCCGGTTGATGCCCGTGTTTTTTTCCGGCGCGGGAATGGGCAGGTTTTCCCGGAAGAACCTGGCCGCCAACAGAATGGCGTCCTCAATCTTCACATACCCCGTGCAGCGGCAGAGGTTGCCCCGTATCGCCTGTTTGACTTCCTCACGGGTCGGGTTGAGGGTTGCATCCAGCAGGCTCTTTGCGGAAATGACCATGCCGGGGATGCAAAAGCCGCACTGTACCGCGCCCGCTTCCGAAAAACAGTGCACGTATACCTCTCGTTCACGCTCACTTAGCCCTTCCACCGTAACGATCCGCTTGCCGACAAATTTCGAGAGCTTCTGCGTACATGCCTTACTCTTTTTGCCGTCCACCAAAATGGTGCAAGTACCACACACGCCTTCGCTGCATCCATCCTTGACGGAGGTCAGGCGCAAATCTTCCCGCAGAAACGTCAGCAGGCGCTTATCCTGTTGTGCCGTGATTTCTTTTCCGTTGATGTGGAGTATGAACATAGAAGCCCTCCTGTTATCAATCACCGAACGGTAACATTTAG
>JAEYLA010000176.1 GCA_023461495.1 Bacillota bacterium
TTAGTCTGATGTCATGAGAAGGAGGCCCCGGTATGGATAGAATGGAGCTGTATCAGGATATTGCCAAGCGCACCCAGGGCGATATTTACATCGGCGTGGTCGGCCCCGTGCGCACGGGGAAATCGACATTTATCAAGCGCTTTATGGTTCATCTGATTTTGCCCGGCATTGAAAACGAGCACGTGCGTGCGCGTGTCGTGGATGAAATGCCGCAGAGCGGCACGGGGAAAACCATCATGACCACCCAGCCCAAGTTTGTGCCCAATGAAGCGGTGCGCCTGGAGCTGGGGGACAACGCGCATTGCAATGTCCGCATGGTGGATTGCGTCGGATATTGGGTGCCGGGCGCGATCGGCCATATGGAGGCGGATACGCCAAGGATGGTGCGCACGCCGTGGTTCGACCATGAGATTCCCTTTGAAGAGGCGGCAGAAATCGGCACACGGAAGGTTATTACGGACCATTCCACCATCGGCATCGTTATGACGACGGACGGCAGCATCACCGACCTCCCGCGCGAAAGCTATGTGGAGGCCGAGCAGCGCGTGGTGGATGAACTAAAGGCCACCGGAAAGCCGTTTGTCATCGTCATCAACAGCACGGATCCGGACGGCGCGCGCTGCCAGGATCTGCGGGATGACCTGGAGGGGCATTACGGCGTGAGCGTTGTGACCCTTGACGCGCTGCATATGTCGAGCGCCTCCGCAAGCGACCTACTCGAGCAGGTGCTCATGGAGTTCCCGCTCACGGAGCTCTTTATCCGGCTCCCGGGATACATGATGGAGCTTGGGCAGGACCATACCGTCATGCAGCGGGTGGTAGGGCCCGTCAGGGAACACATGCCCAACATGGCCCGCATGAAGGATTATAAGACCATGTGCGGGGCCCTGAGCGATTTGGAGCGCTTCAATCCCTGCGCGGTGGAATCGGTAGATATGGGCACCGGCTGCGCCAGACTGAATCTGGTGCCCGAAGAGGGCATGTTCTATGATATTTTAAGCCAGGAATGCGGCTGCGATATTGCGGATGATTATGAGCTGATGAGCATGCTCAAGAGCTTCTCCGTCGCGAAAAAGGCGTATGACCGCATCGCCGGAGCGCTTGAAAGCGCCCAGACGCTTGGCTATGGCACGGTACCGCCTTCCGTGGATGAAATGGAGCTCGATGAGCCGGAAATCGTCCAGCAGGGCAGCAAATTCGGCGTCAGGCTCAAGGCGAAGTCCTCGGGGCTGCAGATCTTCCGCGTGGATATGCAGACGGAGGTCAACCCGATTGTAGGCAGCGCCGAACAGTCCGAAGCGCTCATGGAATACCTGATGGAGCGTTTTGAAAAAGATCCCGCCGCCATCTGGCAGACCAACATCTTCGGAAAGAACCTCTATGACCTTGTACGGGATAGTATGGCAGGCAAAGCGGGCAGGATGCCCGAGGCCGTACAACAAAAGCTGCAAAAAACGCTGCAGCGTATTGCAAACGACGGGTGCAACGGACTGATCTGCATTTTGCTGTAAATATCATCCAATACATTTTCGGGAGCCGCACCGCATGACGCTGTGCGGCTTCTTTGTATAAGCATACGTTAGAATACACACGAATTCCAACTGCCGCCTCACGCCGCTCGTGAGCGGAAAATGCAATTTTGTGAATCGTACATTGCGCGATGAAAGTTGTATGTGTATAATGGAGAAAAGTTTACGGTTGTCCCCTGTCCTGGTTGCGTCCCAAGAATAATGATACATATTTTTGTAGGAGGAGCTTTATCATGAAGAAAAGCCTGGTTGCCCTAGTTGTTGCGCTTTTGTGCGTGGCGATGACGTTAAGCGCGTGCGCGCCCGCTTCATCCGGCGGGGAAAAGGTCATCAAAATCGGCGTGTTTGAACCGCAGACCGGTGAAAACGGCGGCGGTGGATTCCAGGAAGTGCTGGGCG
The DNA here is from genome assembly GCA_023461495.1 of Bacillota bacterium. Lineage (GTDB taxonomy): Bacteria > Bacillota > Clostridia > Christensenellales > CAG-138 > JAEYLA01. The sequence goes on from JAEYLA010000176.1 coordinate 1,929, forward strand.
TCCGTTATGCGAACAAAGTGTATCCGACCGTGGAAATCGGCGGAGAAACCTACAAGATCCAGCTTGTGGAAGCGGACAACAAGTCCGATAAGACCGAGGCCGTCTCCGCTGCGCAGAAGCTGATCAGCGAAGGCTGCAAGGTGATCATCGGCTCCTATGGCTCGGGTGTCTCTATCGCCGCGGGTGAAATCTTTGCGGGCGCAAAGGTTCCCGCCATCGGCGCTTCGTGCACCAACCCGCAGGTCACCTTAGGCAACGATTATTACTTCCGCGTCTGCTTCCTCGATCCCTTCCAGGGCACCGTCATGGCGAACTATTCCATACAGGAAGGCGCAAAGACCGCGGCCGTCATCACCCAGCTGGGCGACGACTACTCCTCCGGCCTTGGCAACTTCTATAAGGAAGCGTTTGTGAAGCTTGGCGGGACCATTGCGTCCGAAGAGCAGTTCCAGACCAACCAGAACGATTTTAAGGCCATCCTGACCAACATCAAGGCCGCAAACCCGGACGTGATCTTCGCGCCCTCTTCCATCGCAACCGCGCCCTTGATCATCAAGCAGGCGCGCGAGCTTGGCATCACCGTGCCCATCATGGCGGGCGATACGTGGGAGAATTCCTCCATCATTGAAAACGCGGGCGAGTACGCGGAAGGCGTTGTGCTCTCCACATTCTTTGACGATGCCGATCCCGCAACGGAGGAAGCCGAAAAGTTCATCACCGGCTTCAAGGCCTACCTCAAGGAAAACAACCAGTCCGACATCATTCCCGCCGTTTCAGCACTCGGCTATGACGCGTACCTGACCGCGATTGCCGCCATCAAGGCCGCGAATTCCGCTGATTCCGTCGCCATCCGTGACGCGCTTGTGGGCGTTTCCATCGAAGGCGTGACCGGGGCCATCTCCTTTGACGAGAATGGCGATGCCAAGAAGGACATGGCGTTCATCAAAACCATTGAGGGCGGCCAGTTCAAGTTCCTCAAGACCGTCTCCGTCCAGTAAGGAAAACACGTTCCGCATGTGGGCGGGGGGCATCTCGTCTCCCGCCCTTTTTTGAGCAATCGCGCCTTTGATTGAGGAGATTGCCTAAGAGTATTTAGGGGGCTACGCTTTTATGAGCATGACAACCTTCTTGCAGCACTGCCTGACGGGGATCTCGCTGGGCGGTGCGTATGCATTGATTGCCATCGGCTATACGATGGTATACGGCATCCTGCGTTTGATCAACTTTGCCCACGGCGAAATCTTTATGATAGCCGGGTATTTCATGATCTTCTGCATGTCCAGTATGCCGTGGCAGCTTGCGATCCCTGTGGTGATCCTTGTTACCATATTGCTTGGCGTGGGGATTGAGCGCGTGGCGTATAAGCCTTTGCGCACGGCGCCGCGCATGTCCATCATGATTTCCGCCATCGGCGTTTCTTATCTGCTGCAAAATCTGGCGACGTATCTGTTTACCGCCATTCCGAGAGGATATCCCGAAATCCCGCTGTTAAAGCGTATCTTTCAGATTGGGGATGTTTCCGCGAGCCTTGTGACGTTTTTGACCCCCGTGCTTACGGTGGTGCTGGTGATCCTGCTGATGCTGCTCATCAACCACACCAAGATCGGCATGGCGATGCGCGCCGTCAGTAAGGATTTTGAAACCTCCAAGCTGATGGGCATCAAGATCAATTCCGTCATCAGCACGACGTTTGTCATCGGCTCTGCGCTTGCGGCGATCGGCTCCGTGTTGTATTTTACGGACCGCATGTCGGTGACGCCGTTCTCAGGTACCCTGCCGGGCCTAAAATGCTTTGTGGCGGCGGTGTTCGGCGGGATCGGCTCCATTCCCGGCGCGGTGGCGGGCGGCTTCTTGATCGGCATCAGCGAGACGGTGCTTGTCGCTTTGGGGTATTCCACCTTCAGCGACGCGTTCACGTTCCTGCTGCTCATCCTCATGCTGCTCTTAAAGCCCACGGGCCTGTTTGGCGAGAAAAGTACGGATAAGGTGTGACGCATATGAAACAATCAACAAAACGCATTTGTTCCTTTGCGGTGGCCGCCGTGCTGCTCATCCTCCTGTATATTCTGGAGGCGCATAAATTCCAGAACGGCATGCTCTATACGCTGCTGCAAAAAAGCGCCATCCTCTCGGTGGTTGCGGTCTCCATGAACCTGTTGAACGGGTTTACGGGCCTGTTTTCATTGGGGCAGGCGGGCTTTATGTCCATCGGCGCATATATTACGGCGCTGCTGGTGATTCCGGTAGCGAACCTTGACGGCGTCTATTATGCGGGCGGCGTCAGCCCAGCGATCATGGCGTTCCGCACGTCCATGGCGGCGGGGCCGGAGTGGCTCACGGCGCTCTATCCCTTCCTTGCGCTCATATTGGGCGGGCTGGGCGCGGCACTGTTTGCGGCGCTCATCGGCTACCCCGTGCTGCGCTTGAAGAGCGATTATCTCGCCATCGCCACGCTTGGATTTTCAGAGATCATCCGCGCGGTGGTTTCAAGCCCGCAGCTTGATAAAATTACAAACGGCTCCTACGGCCTCAATAAAATCCCCGATTTTCCGGAGATGTTCTTTGGGCTTGTGCCGTCCATGATCACGCCGTTTGTGATTGCTGCGGTTTGTATTATGCTGATGGTGCTGCTCATCAATTCCTCCTATGGCCGGGCGTTCAAATCCATCCGCGAGGATGAGGTGGCGGCGGAGGCCATGGGCGTGAACCTGTTCCGCCACAAAGAGATGTCGTTCGTCATCAGCTCCTTCTTCACGGGTGTTGCGGGCGGGCTTCTTGCCATGTTCATGCGCTCCATTGAGGCAAAGACGTTTTCCATTGCATTGACCTATGACATCCTTCTCATCATCGTCATCGGCGGTATCGGCAGCGTGACGGGCAGCATCTTAGGCTCGTTCCTCGTCACCATCGGCAAGGAGGGGCTGTTGCGCTTCTTTGATGAGCCGCTTGTGATCGGCGGCTGGGAGGTGCCTTTGTTCCGCCCCGGCTTCCGCATGGTCATCTTCTCCATCCTGCTGATGCTGGTGGTGCTCTTCTACAGGAGGGGCATCATGGGCACAAGGGAATTCTCCTGGGACGCGGTGGCGCGCTTCCCGGCCTGGGTGAAACGAAAATTCGGGGGCAGGCGCCCGGCAGGGGGGAAGCTAAAATGAGCGGACACGTATTGGAGCTTCGGGACGTCACCATGCAGTTTGGCGGCGTCGTAGCGGTGGATAACCTTTCCCTGGTGGTGGACGCGGGCGAAATTATAGCGCTCATCGGCCCCAATGGTGCTGGCAAGACCACAGCGTTCAACGTCATCACCGGCGTATACGCGCCCACCAACGGCGAGGTGCGCTTCCACGGCGAGGTCATCGCGGCAAACTTCCCGCGCGGTAAAATGAAGCGGCTGTATTCCGGGTCCAACCGCGGCAAGTATACCGTTGCCGTCACAAAGACGCCGGATAAGATCACAAAGCTTGGCATCGCGCGCACGTTCCAGAACATCCGCCTGTTCAAGAACCTGACGGTACTCGAAAACGTGCTGATTGCAAAGCATATGAACAGCAAGGCAGGCCTGTTCTCCGCCGTGTTCCGGCTCAACCGCAAGGAAGAGCAGGAAATGCGCGCGCAGGCGCTGGAGCTATTGAAAATTGTCGGCCTGGAGCACGCGAAGGATGAAATCGCCTCCTCCTTGCCGTATGGAAAACAGCGCCATCTTGAAATCGCCCGCGCGCTTGCGACAGAGCCAAAGCTGCTGCTGCTTGATGAACCCGCGGCGGGCATGAACCCGCAGGAGACCGACGAGCTGACCGCATTTATCCGCAGGATCAAGGATGATTTCCACCTGACGGTGTTTATGATTGAGCACCATATGAATCTCGTCATGGAGATTTCAGACCGCATCTATGTCATCGATTTCGGCAAGCAGATCGCGTCAGGCTCGCCAAAAGAGATTCAGGACAATCCCGTGGTCATCGCCGCGTATCTGGGGGAGGAAGAAGCATGAGCCTGTTACAGATCGAAGGCCTCAAGGTCAGCTATGGCGGCATTGAAGCGCTCAAGGGGATTTCCTTTCATGTAGACGCGGGGGAGATCGTTACCCTCATCGGCGCAAACGGCGCGGGCAAGTCCACGGCACTGCGTACCATCGCGGGACTGGTTCCTGCAAGCGCCGGGACAATCACGTATGACGGGCAGGCCGTGACCGGGATCGATACGCAGAAGATCGTGGAGCGCGGCGTGGTGCTCGTTCCCGAAGGACGGCGCGTGTTCGGGAACCTGACGGTGCTGGAAAACCTGCGCATCGGCGCGTACCTCAGGAAGGATGACGCGGGCGTCATGCAGGACATTGAGCATGTGTACTCGCTCTTCCCGCGCTTGAAGGAGCGTCACTGGCAGATGGCTGGCACGCTCTCCGGCGGTGAGCAGCAGATGCTCGCGGTGGGCCGCGCATTGATGGCAAAGCCCAAGCTCATCATGATGGATGAGCCGTCCCTGGGCCTGGCCCCGCTGATTGTACAGGACATTTTTTCCATCATTGAGCGCATCAATAAAGAAGGCGTGACCGTGCTTTTGATTGAGCAGAACGCAAACGCCGCTCTTCGCATCGCCCACCGGGGGTATGTGCTTGAAACCGGGCATGTGACGCTCAGCGGCGCCGGAAAAGAGCTGTTGGAAAACGAAGAAGTCAAGCAGGCGTACCTCGGCAAAAGCAGCAAGTAATACATGATCCCTGCAATTCCGGTTAGACTAAGCTGCGGCGAATGTTGCTGGAATTAAGCTTGTCGGCGAAAAGGTACGTTGAGGGCTCTGCCCTCAAACTCCCGCTCAGGGCAGTAACGGCCCTAAGAACCCATCCCCGAAAACGTCTTTCGGACGTTTCCCGGAAAGGGATTCCAAAGGGACGTGTTCTTTGGTGGGAGCTCGAGGGCAAAGCCCTCGAAATGATCGACAGTATACTCCGGCGAAGTATTGCCGGAGTATTTTTTATGTAATGGGAGTTGCGGCATGGACAATATCTATACGGATCTTGCGCGGGAAGCGCGGGAAATCAACCCCAGCATACCGGGGGTAGCGGAGCAGGATGAACAGCGGGACGATATTGAGATCTCCCGCATCGAGGTGCAGACGGCGGAGGCGTCGCGGGCGTTGGGCAAGCCCATAGGCCGCTATATCACGATCGAAGCGCCTTCGCTTGCGCAGCGGGACACGGAGGTATTCAAACAGGTATCGAAAATCGTATCGGAAGAACTTGTGCGCCTGCTGCCGGATGGGAGCATCAACGGCAGCATCCTTGTGGTGGGCCTGGGCAATCGCTTCATTACGCCGGACGCGCTGGGGCCGCGCGTGGTGGAGAAAACGTTTGTCACAAGGCACATTACGCAGCATCTGCCGGACATCATCGGCGAGCCCATGCGCTCTGTCGCCGCTGTTTCCCCGGGCGTGCTTGGGACAACGGGTGTGGAGACGGTGGAAATGCTAAGAGGTCTTGTCGAGCGCGTGAAGCCCACGGCGGTTATCGCCATCGATGCGCTTGCCTCCCGGCGCGCCGCGCGCATCAGCACGGCGATCCAGATTACGGATACCGGCATACAGCCGGGCTCGGGCGTGGGCAACGACGGCAGGCTGGGGCTGACGCAGGAATCGCTTGGGGTGCCGGTCGTCGCGATGGGCGTGCC
>JAEYLA010000177.1 GCA_023461495.1 Bacillota bacterium
GAGACCGTCTTTGTTCTTGTCATTTCCCCTCCGGATGATCCTTTGATTTTGCGGGCAGCAACTGCCGCCCCTCCATAAAGTGGCGGTGCTTTCTCAAATCCCGCGGCGCAAACGGCGTACCGTGGGAGGGGTATATTTTTGTGGGATTGCAGGCAAGCATCTTATCCCAGGAGCGGCCAAACTCCATGGCATCCTCCATCCAAATGGTATGCCGTTTTGGGCTGATAATGGCGTTCATGGCCGCATCCCCGAAGAACAGCTCGCCTGTCTCTTCGAGCAGCAATCCAATCGAATCCTTCGTATGCCCAGGCAGGAACAAAATGCGGATCGGAAGACCCATTGCCTTAAATATCTGCGTATCTTCATCCGTAGCAAATATCGCCCGGTCGTTTATATGCACCGGCGGAAATGCAAATTCCTGTTTGAATACCCCAAACAGGGAGGCCACGCGGGAAGAATACCCTGCACCCGGCGGATCGCAGGTTTTTCCTGCCTCCAGCACTGGAACACCGAGCGGATGCAGCACAACCTTTGCCGCCGTACGCTCCAACAGCGCAGCCAAAAACCCCGCGTGATCGTCATGCGCGTGCGTCAGAACGAGATACCGAAGGTCCGTAAGCGCCGCAAGCTGTTGAAAGCGCTTTAGAAAAGTTTCCTCGCCGCCGGGATAGCCGGTATCGATCGCAATCCACCCAAGCGGCGTTTCCAGCAGATAGTTTTTGACGATATACCCGCCGATATTATGGATACGGATTTTCATAGCGCCGCCCCGCCTTTCTCTTTTATACAAAGCACTCTGAATTTAAGTATATAAGAATATGGAATATCATACCATATGTCAAGCAAGCACGTACAGACATGACCGGCAGTATGTTGTTGTCCGCATACAAAAAAGGCAGGCGGCTATTGCCGCCTGCCTTTATCGGTTGTATTGGAATTATACCATCCCCTGCGCGATCATCGCCTCGGCCACCTTCTTAAAGCCCGCAATGTTTGCGCCCGCTACCAGATTGTAGCCAAGCCCATACTCCTTTGCGGCGTTCATGGAGCTGTCGTGGATGCTCTTCATGATGGTCTTAAGCTTTTCATCCACTTCCTCTTCGCTCCAGCCCATACGCATGGAGTTCTGACTCATCTCAAGCGCCGAGGTCGCAACGCCGCCCGCGTTGACGGCCTTACTGGGCGCCACGATCATGCCGGGCTGCTTCATGAGGAACCCAAGCGCCTCATTGGTCGTGGGCATGTTGGAAACCTCGATGTAATACTTCACGCCGTTTTTCGCGATATGCTCAGCGTCAACCATGTGCACTTCATTCTGCGTGGCGCAGGGCATGACGACATCTACCGGCACATTCCACGGCTTTTCGCCCTTGTGGAACGGAAGGCCGAACTGCACCGCATAGTCCTCCGCCTTATCGCGGCCAGAGTTGCGCATGGTAACAAGATAATTGATCTTTTCCAGTGTGCTGACGCCATCCGGATCATATACATAGCCGTCCGGCCCTGAAATAGTGACGACCTTGCCGCCAAGCTCCGCCACCTTGCGCGCAACGCCCCATGTGACATTGCCAAAGCCGGAAAGCGCAAACGTCTTTCCTTCTATACTGTCATTTTCATGACGGAACACCTCAGAGGTATAATACACCGCGCCAAAGCCCGTCGCTTCCGGGCGAATGAGGCTGCCGCCAAAGGACAGGCCCTTTCCGGTGAGCACACCCGGCTGATATGCGCCGCGGATGCGCTTATACTGCCCAAACAGGTAACCGATTTCCCGCGCGCCTACGCCGATATCTCCCGCAGGCACGTCTACATCCGGCCCGATATGCCGATACAGCTCCGTCATGAACGCCTGGCAGAACCGCATAATCTCGCCGTCCGACTTGCCGCGCGGATCAAAATCCGATCCACCCTTGCCGCCACCGATAGGCAGCGTTGTCAGGCTGTTTTTAAACGTCTGCTCAAAGCCAAGGAATTTCATGATGGACAGGTTCACGCTCGGATGGAACCGCAGGCCGCCCTTGTAAGGGCCGATTGCGCTATTGAACTGCACGCGGTACCCGCGGTTAACCTGGGTTTGGCCGTTATCGTCCACCCAGACCACGCGGAACTCAATGGTGCGTTCAGGCTCCATCATGCGCTCCAAAAGCGCCATCTTTTGATATTCCGGATGCTTGTCGATGACCACTTCAAGAGAGCTCAGAACTTCTTCTACCGTTTGCAGGAATTCAGGTTCGTTGGCATCGCGCTGTTTGACTCTTTGGATGACTTCCTGAATATAGGTGTTCATATCCAATCCTCCATTAAATGTCGCCGCCCTTCGCCTTTGAAGTGCGGCGCTTGCGATATGCATCTTTATCATACGTGTATATGAAGCATATGTCAATCAGCCAATCCTGCAAAAGAGGCTTAATCCTGCAATTCTATATTATTTCCTGCATGGCGCCTGCACCTCCAAATAGCCCGTCATTCTTAAGACATCCCTATTTACGGGCGTTTTTCCTCTTCCCGACGTTGCAGAACGCACTTGCAAATGCATGTCCTCCTGCGAAAATGCAGCTGCGTTGCGACCTATTATGCCGCGCTATTCTGACGCTTCATGCAGAGAGAACAGCTGTTCCCCGGCCTTGATGTGATTTACAATCCCATCCTGATAATATATGATGCATGTTTCCCCAGTTCTGAGCCGGTAGATATCTCCCCATAAGCCAGAAAGCGTGCCTTCTGGCTCTCCAAAGCGTTCGTGGATTTGATCGTACGTTATTCCCAGCAGGGACTGCAAGCCATTGATGTCCAGAAATTTTTCGATCCCGTCGATCAGTCCGTTGCCCAAACGGCTCAATTCCTCGCAAGGTTCGTACCTCGTACGGTACCCCTGCCCGTCGATGATCAGAAACGGATTGTAGGCCACGAGCGTCACCTGCCCGCCCGAATGCATCGTCAGGCAAAATTCCATTGCCTGCCCGGCATATTCCCGCCATTCCGCGCTCTCTTGATAGATGACAACGCTTTTTAAGACATCCGTGATCTTCTCGATCTCCGCGGCATCCGTGATCCTTCTTGTAACGTCAGGCGGGCCGGCGGTAATATCGATTGCCGCAATCTCATCCGCCTTAATGCTCCGAAATGGCCTGTTACCGCCTCCAATGCACAGCGCAGCCACAATAAGCACTGCAGTTGCTGCTCCACAAAACAGCCATACCGTCTTCTTTCTCATCCTAGCCCCCTCCCTTCTCTTTATAACAAACGTCTCTTTCTTCCTTTTCGTTCCATTCGGAATAAGAAAAGAGCCTTCCGAAATCAGAAGGCTCTCATTGTTATTGTCGTTTTGTTTTATTCGTCCTTGCCTTTGCCGATCTGCAGGATACCGTTCAATAGGATACCGAACAGGGAGGCAGTGGCAATCGCGGGAATTTGTGCACCGAAGATGGGGATAAGGCCGCCCGGGAACCCATAGTGCCCGCCCAGGCCGATGACCAGTATTGTTGCGATTACCGCGAGGTTACGCGCAGAAAACATATCCACATTGCGGTTGATCATGATGGCAACGCCCTGCGCGCCGATCACGCCGAACAGGTAGATGCACGCGCCGTTGATGACCGCGGAGGGAATGGTGTTGATGGCGTTGGAGATGGGCGCAATGAAGGAGATCGCCATCGCAAGTACGGCAGCGCCGCCCAACACCCAGACGGAGAAGTTCTTCGTGATCGCCATGGTGGAGAGGTTCTCACCGTAGTTGGTGCCGGCAGGACCGCCAAAAAGGGAGGATACGATATCGCCGATACCGTCGCCGATGAGGTTCAAACCAAGCTTGCCCGCGATATCCCGCTTGGGCCTGCCCATCTTTTCGGCCAGGTCATTCACATAAATATCAAGCTGGAAGAGGTGCGCCGTGGACTCCGGGATTGTCGCGATTGCGATGGGCATGATGGCGATGACGGATGTCCAGTTGGGGGACGGCAGCGTGAAGTGCGGCACCTCAATCACTGTCCCGGTAAATACCTGGCTAAAGTCTACAAGCCCCATCGGGATGGAGACAAGGTAGCCGACCAGGATGCCAAACAGGATGGAGAGCTGACCCCAAACGCCCTTCATGTATACCGAGAAAATGATGGTGGCAAGCAGCGTAACGATTGCCGCAGCCCATGCAATGCCGGAGGTAGCGCCTGTGGCTGCGTCAAACGCGCCTGCGTTGGTAATGGCCGTACCCGCGAGCGAGATACCGATGACCATCGCAATGGGGCCTGTGACCGTGGGGGGCAGTACCTTTTCAATTTTTTCAATACCGAAACGGCTTACGATGAGACCTGCGATGATGGATACAAGGCCCGAACAGATGATACCGAACTGTGCCTGAGAGATGAGTGCGTCCGAAGCGGGAACGCCGAACTTTGCGCCGGTAATGCCAACGATTGCCGCAATGTAGGAGAAGCTGGAGCCGTAGTACAGGGGAATTTTGCCCTTGGTGATGAACAGGAAGCAGATGGTTGCAAAGCCGCTTGCAAAGATAGTTGTGGAAACATGGAAGCCGGTGAGCAGTGCAACAAGTACCGTGGCTGGGAACATGACGAGGATCTGTTGGAGTGCAAAGAAAATCAATTTTCCTGTTGTGGGCTTGTCCTCCGGTAAATAACCGAGGACCGTCTTTGGTTTTTCCATAGGCTTTCTCCTCTCAAACTTCATATCTTCAAGCGTTTACCACGCATGAAATCCTGATCATTTTCGAGCAAGGGCGCAATTCCGGCGCGCTTGCAGCACCGCCTTTTGGCCTCGCGTAAGTATACCAAATGGGTGCATAGGTTTTCAATGGCCAATTTAGAAAATCATATAATATATTATTTTTGTTTTGAAATGTTCAGCATATAGAAAACAGAATATGGATGCATGCAAAGAAATGTTCTTACATCGCTGCATACTTCTGTTTTGCATATACGTATTATGTGCATAAAGAAAGCCGCCCTTTTTGAAAAGGCGGCAAAACTTTTGCGAGGGTCAGATAAGCTCCAAAACAACCATTTCGGCTGCGTCGCCACGGCGGGGCCCGAGCTTGAGAATGCGGGTATAACCGCCGCGTCCCACTTCACGGCCGCGCTTGTCGTACTTGGGCGCGAGTTCGCGGAAGAGCTTTTCCACAACCGGATGGGCTTTGTCCGCGGTCCTCTCTTTGTACTCGGACTTGCTTTCCTTCTTGGACTTCTGCTCCGGTACATCGTAGAGATAAGCCATGATCTGCCTTCTTGCGTGCAGCTTGGTGGCCTTGTCATTCTGGACTTCGCGCTCGACGATCTGCTGCTTGTCGTTGCGGGATTCCTTCTTCACGGTTTCGCTGTTCTGATATTCGTTGACGGCGAGCGTGATCAGCTTCTCGGCAATGGGGCGCACTTCCTTTGCACGGGTCTCTGTGGTAATGATCTTGCCATTCCAGATGAGCGCCGTGGTGAGGTTGCGCAGCATAGCGACACGCTGATCCGTAGCCATATTGAGCTTGCGGTTGGCCATAATGCTTTCCTCCTACGTTACACGTTACTGTTTAGTCTTCGCTGTTGCGGAGCGTCAGCCCCAACGCGAGCAGCTTCTGCTGCACTTCTTCCAGGGATTTGCGCCCGAGGTTCCTGACCTTCATCATTTCCTCTTCGTTGCGTTGCACCAGCTCGTCAACGGTGTTGATGCCAGCACGCTTGAGGCAGTTGTAGGAACGCACGGAAAGATCCAGTTCCTCAATGGTCATTTCCAGGATCTTTTCTTTCTTGTCCTCTTCCTTCTCTACCATAATCTCGACACCCGGCACATGCTCGGTGAGATTCGTGAAGAGCGAGAGGTGTTCAGAAAGAATTTTCGCGGCAAGGCTTACCGCCTCGTCCGGCTCAATGCTGCCGGAGGTCCAGACCTCCAGCGTGAGCTTGTCGAAATCCGTAGAGGAACCTACGCGCGTATCCTCTACGTAGAAGTTGACCTTTTCCATGGGCGTATAGATGCTGTCTACCGCGATCTCGCCAATCGCCATGCCGGAACGCTTATTTTTATCCGCCGATACATAGCCGCGGCCATGATCGAGCATAATCTCCATATGGAGGTAAGCGTTTTTGTCCAGCGTTGCGATGTGCAGTTCGGGATTGATGATCTCTACATCGGAATCCGGCAGAATGTCACCCGCGGTGACTTCCCCCTCGCCCCTGCTGTCGATGACGACCTTTTTGGGCTCGTTGCCATGCAGGCGCACGCAAAGCTCCTTGAGGTTGAGGATGATCTCCGTGACATCCTCCTTGACGCCTTCGATGGTAGAGAACTCGTGCAGCACACCGTCGATCTTAACGGAAGTAACGGCTACGCCGGGCAGCGAGGAGAGCAGAACCCTCCTTAGCGAATTGCCGAGCGTTGTGCCAAAACCGCGCTCCAACGGCTCCACGACAAATTTGCCGTAGCCCATCCTCTTTTCAACGCACTCTATTTTGGGTCTTTCGATCTCAATCATGTTTTCCCTCCTTATTGGGCCTGCGCAATCCACGCATTCTCTGAATCGTTTGAGCGCCGCCCATACGTCCTAAGGTCAACAAAGATACGAAGGGGCGTTGCCGCCCCGAAGACGGATCTACCGTTTGGACGCTTATCTGGAGTAGAACTCAACGATCAAATGCTCTTCTATCGTCAGATCGATATCATCGCGCTGCGGCAGAGAAACGACCTTGCCCGTGAGTGTCTCCGCATCCATTTCCAGCCACTTGGGAACCGGCTTGCCCGCGCCCTGCTCACGCAGCGCTTTAAACACGGGGATGTCGCGGGAAGCTTCGCGCACGGTAATCACATCGCCCACCTTGATGAGGCAAGACGCGATATCAACCTTCTGGCCATTCACGCGGATATGTCCGTGCAGGACAATCTGGCGCGCCATGGGGCGGCTTTCGCCAAGGCCCAGGCGGTAGGCGACGTTGTCAAGCCTGCGCTCAAGGAGGCAAAGCATGTTTTCGCCTGTTACGCCACGCATGTTGGAGGCCATATCAAAGTATTTCCTGAATTGGGATTCCAATACACCGTAGGCGCGGCGGCACTTCTGCTTCTCGCGAAGCTGCACGCCGTATTCCGACTGCTTGCGGGTACGGGCCTGGCCATGCTGGCCCGGGGGGGTGTGACGCTTGGTAACGGCGCACTTTGCGCCATAGCAGCGGTCGCCCTTCAAAAACAGTTTGGTTCCTTCGCGGCGGCAAAGCCTGCAAACGGACTCTGTATATCTTGCCATAGTTACACTGCCTCCTTACACTCTTCTGCGCTTGGGCGGACGGCAGCCATTGTGCGGGATGGGCGTCACGTCCTTAATCATGTTCACTTCAAGCCCTGCAGCCTGCAGCGCGCGGATCGCGGCTTCACGGCCGGAACCGGGGCCCTTGACATAGACTTCCACGGTGTGGAGGCCATGCTCCATAGCGGCCTTCGCGGCGGTTTCCGCTGCCATCTGCGCCGCATAGGGCGTGGATTTGCGGGAACCACGGAAGCCCAAGCCGCCTGCGGATGCCCAGGAAATCGCGTTGCCGAGCGTATCCGTGATGGTGACCATGGTGTTGTTGAAGGAGGAGCGGATGTGTGCCGCACCGCGTTCAATGTTCTTTCTCTCGCGGCGCTTGCGCGAAGCTGTCTTCTTGATCTTAGTCGCTTTTGCCATTTTCGCTCTTCCTCCTTACTTCCTCTTGCCGCCCATCGTACGCTTGGGACCTTTGCGCGTACGGGCGTTCTGCTTGGTACTCTGCCCGCGTACAGGCAGGCCCTTGCGGTGACGGACGCCGCGGTAGCAGCCGATTTCGATAAGGCGCTTGATGTTCAGAGAAACCTCGCGGCGAAGATCGCCTTCCACCTTGACATTGTGGTCGATATACTCCCTGAGCTTGTTGACGTCCGTTTCGGCGAGATCGCGCACGCGCGTATCGGGGTTCACGCCGCATGCAGCAATGATATCAGTCGCGGTTTTGCGGCCGATGCCATAAATATAGGTCAGGCCAATCTCCACGCGCTTGTCTCTGGGCAAGTCTACACCAGAAATACGTGCCATATGGGTTCTACACCTCCTGAAAAAATAGCTCTTTTACTTATGTATCAATCCCGCCGGATTGCACGGGTAAGCCGTGCCAGCCGCACCGAACGGGTTCTTTTCGCCTGAACCTTATAAAGGTTCATACTCCGGGCTGTTTTGCGAGCTTGCAATCGTCAAATTGGACGGCACGCGCCAAATTTGACAGTCTTGCACGGCCGCCGCCCGGATAACGCGTGTTTTAGCGTTGTAGGCAGCCGTGTGCAGCTCCCGCAGCTCCTCGTGGCGGACGGCCCCGCCGCTGAGCGCTTTAGCCTTGCTTCTGCTTGTGCTTGGGGTTTTCGCAGATCACCATTACGCGACCCTTCCGCTTGATGATCTTGCATTTTTCGCAAATCGGCTTCACCGAAGGCCTGACTTTCATACTTCCTGTTCCTCCTTAAACTACTGTGCTCGGCATCAGTTTTTTGCGCGCCATGTTATTCTTCCGCGCGTAAGATCATAAGGGGAAAGCTCCACCGTGACCTTGTCGCCGGGCAAAATACGGATAAAATTCATCCGCAGCTTGCCGGAGATATGCGCGAGTATCTTATGCCCGTTCTGCAACTCCACCTCAAACATCGCGTTCGGGAATGAGTCGGAAACGACGCCTTCTACTTCAATAACATCCTGTTTAGACAAGCTATCCCTCCTAACGCTTTCTACTCAAGTCCGTAGCCCAACGCTGCAAGACACTTTCGCACCTCTGCATCCGCTACGCGCCCGTCCTGCAGAAGCACATCCCTTACGTCTTGCGCCACAGCGGGCTCCAGGCGTATGTGCCTGCATTTTTTCTTCTTGGGGCGTTCAGCCTTACGCAGGCGGCCATCGGCAAGCAGCACATACCCTTCTTCCGAAAGACCCACCACCAGGAACGCCCGTTTTCTGTCCCTGCCGGCGGTGCTTACCGCCACGCGGCCTAGCAAGTCTATGCCGCTTTGGCTCATGTTTCCTCCACTTCCGGGCCGTGCTCCTCTTGTGTGAGTGTCAAAAGCTCAGGCGCGCCGTCCGTAATGGCGATTGTGTTTTCGTAGTGCGCGCTCGGGCGTTTGTCCTGTGTGACGACTGTCCAGCCGTCAGAAAGCACTTGCACGCGGGCCGTACCAAGGTTGATCATGGGCTCCACTGCCAGCGTCATGCCGGGTTCCAGGCGGATGCCGCGTCCGGGCTTGCCGTAGTTTGGCACATCCGGCGCTTCATGCATCTGCCTGCCAATGCCGTGGCCCACAAGTTCGCGCACCACGCCGTAGCCGTGCGCTTCTGCATGCGCCTGTATTGCCGCGGAAATATCGCCAAGCCTGTTTCCCGCGCGCGCCATGTGGAACCCTTCAAAGAAGCATTCCCTGGTCACCCGCACAAGCTTTTGTACCTCCGGCGCAACCTTGCCCACAAAGAATGTGCGCGCCGCGTCGCCATGCCAGCCGCCGAAATAGGCGCCGACGTCGATACTGACGATATCCCCATCCTGAAGCGTCCGCCCGCCGGGAATTCCGTGGACGACCTGCTCGTTTACGGAAGCACAGATGCTCTTGGGATAGCCCCTGTAGTTGAGAAAGGACGCGGTGGCGTTACGGCTCCTGATGAGCTCCGCTGCCGCCTGATCCAACTCTTCCGTGGAAATGCCCGGCCTTACGAGCTTTTGCATGGCCTGCAGCACTTCTTCCACAATGCGCCCCGCCTTGCGCATACTTTCAATTTCGGCGGGCGTCTTAATCGTCATGGCCATCAACCCAACAACGCCGTGATGCTCGCGTCGACTTCCTCCGGGGTACGGTCGCCGTCTATGGTGTAAAGCAGACCCTTTTCCCGGTAGTAGGCAATGAGCGGCGCCGTCTGCGCTTCGTATACCCTGAGACGATTTTCCACCGTTTCCGCCTTATCGTCGTCTCTTTGGTAGAGCCCTGTGCCGCAATCCCTGCAAGCACAGTCCGCATGGGTGGACGTGTGGTGAACCGCCCCGCAGTCCGGGCAGATGCGCCTCCCGCTAATGCGGGCAACCAAGCGTTCAAACGGCACTTCCAGGTTGATGACGTAGTCGATATCCGTAATTGTTCCAAGCGCGTCCGCCTGTGCCGCGGTGCGCGGAAACCCATCAAGCAAAAAGCCGCTTTTGCAATCTTCATGGGCAAGCCGGAGCCTGACCATGTCGATGATGACAGTGTCCGGCACCAGCTCCCCCTTGTCGATATAGCTTTGGGCGCTGATCCCCAACGGCGTTTTTGCCTTGCGCTCGGCACGCAGCATATCCCCGGTAGAGATATGCGCGATATTGTACCGCTTGCACACAAGTGCTGCCTGCGTACCTTTGCCTGCGCCCGGAGGCCCTAGGAATATCAGCTTCATGCGATTGCTCCTTTCCTCAGTTGAGGAAGCCCTTGTAATGCCGCAAGAGCATCTGGCTTTGCAGCTGATCCATCGTCTCGAGCGCCACGCTGACCATAATCAGCACGCTGGTCGGCCCGAAGGGCGACTTGATGCCGAAGATGTGAAGGATCACGTTGGGGATGATTGCGATGATCATCAGGAACATTGCGCCAAAGAACGTGAGCCTGCTGCTGATGCGGGAGAGATAATCGCTCGTGGGCTTGCCGGGGCGGATGCCCGGGATGAAGCCGCCGTTTTGCTGCAGGTTCTTGCTCATCTCAATGGGATTGAAGGAAATCGTGGTATAGAAGTATGCAAAGCCCAGTATGAGCAGCGCATACGCAATATAGTATACCACAGTACCCGTACCCATGTACTGTACCCAGAACTGGGAGAACCCGCCGGTGAGGCCGGGATCGACAATCTGGATCACCATCACAGGGAACTGCGTGATAGTCAGCGCGAAAATGAGCGGCATAACGCCGTTCGCGTTCGGTTTCATGGGAATGTGGGTGGACTGCCCGCCGTAAAGCTTGCGGCCCACAACGCGCTTTGCGTACTGTACCGGCACGCGGCGCACGCCCTCATTCACAAACACCACCAACAGGATGACTGCTGCGATCAGAACCAGGATCAAAGGTACGAGCCAAGGCGAGAACGTCTTGGCCGTGCCGATCTGGGGCGCATAGCTGATGATCGTGGTCGGGATCTGAGACACGATGGAAGAGAAGATCAGCATGGAAATACCATTGCCGATACCAATCTCCGTAATGCGCTCACCCAGCCACATCAGGAAGCAAGTACCCGCCGTTGCAACGATACCGATCGTCGCGTAGGTAAAGAAGTTCGGGTTGTACACAGCGCCGGAGCCGAGGCTCAGAATGATGCCTACGGACTGAACCAACGCCAACGCTACGCCCACGAACCTCGTGGCCTGCTGCAGCTTCTTGCGGCCGTCTTCTTCTTTTGCCAGACGCTCGAGCGCCGGGATGGCGATTTGCAGCAACTGCACAATAATGGAGGCCGTAATGTAGGGCGAGATGCCCATTGCGAATATGGTGAAATTCGCAAAGCTGCCGCCGGAAAGCAAGTTCAAAAAGCCCAATGCGTCATAGTTTGCCATCTGCTGGGCAATAAAGCTTGCATTCACGCCCGGGATAGGAAGGAAGCAGCCCACGCGGTAGATCACGATGAGCACAAGCGTCATCAGGATCTTTTTGCGAATCTCAGGGACTTTGAACGCGTTGACCAGCGTTTTGAACATTACTCAATCACCTCAACACTTCCGCCCTTGGCCTCAATTGCTGTTTTGGCCGTCTCGGAGAATTTCGCCGCTTTTACGGTAAGCTTTTTCTCAAGCTCGCCACGTCCCAGAACCTTGAGGCCGTCTTTTTCGATCTTGCTGATCATGCCCAACTGCTTGAGCATTTCAGCGGTGACCACGGTGTCATTCTCCAACCCGTTGAGGTCGGATATGTTGATAACAGTATACTCTTTCGCGAAGATATTGGTAAAGCCGCGCTTGGGCAAACGACGTGCGAGAGGCATCTGGCCGCCCTCAAAGCCGTTCTTCTTGCTGCCGCTGCGGGCTTTCTGGCCCTTGTGGCCCTTTGCGGAGGTCTTGCCCATGCCGGAACCGGTACCGCGGCCTACGCGCTTTTTCGCCTTTGTAGAGCCGGCGGCGGGCTGTAGCTCATGCAGTTTCATGGTGTCCCCTCCTTATACTTCTTCCACCTTGACGAGGTGTTTTACCTTAAAGATTTTGCCGCGGGTGCAGGCGTTGTCCGGCTGCACCGTGACGCTGTTGATTTTACGAAGCCCCAGCGACTCGACAGTCGCTTTCTGATCCTTGAGGGCGCCGATGGTGCTCTTCACGAGCGTGATTTTCAAATTAGCCATGTTACGCTCCTTTCTCGGATCAGTCGAGGATCTCGGATACCGTCTTGCCGCGAAGCCTTGCAATCTGCTCCACCGTGCGCAACTGCTTGAGGCCGTCGAGGGTGGCCTTCACGCAGTTTGCCGGGTTGTTGGAGCCATAGCTCTTGGTACGGATATCCTTGATGCCAGCCATTTCAAGCACGGCACGCGCGGGGCCGCCGGCGATAACGCCGGTACCTTCTTCAGCAGGGAGCATGCGGACATGACCCTTAGAAAAACGGCCTTCCACCTGGTGCGGGATCGTGGTGCCAACCAAGGGAACCTCGATCATGTGGCGCTTGGCGTCTTCAATGCCCTTGCGGACGGCTTCCGGAATTTCAGCCGCTTTGCCCATGCCAATGCCGACCTTGCCGTTCTCGTTGCCGACAACCATCAGTGCGGAGAAGCGGAAGTTACGGCCGCCCTTAACAACCTTGGCAACGCGGTTGATGGAAACGAGGCGTTCCTTAAACTCGGGAGCTTCCTGCTCGAATCTTCTATTCTGCATCGTTTTTCCTCCTTAGAAGTCCAGCCCGGCCTTGCGGGCGCCTTCGGCCACAGCCGCTACACGGCCTGTGTACAGATAGCCGCCGCGGTCGAACACGACCTTCGTGACGCCCTTTTCCAGAGCGCGCTTCCCGATGAGTTCGCCTACGAGCATAGCTGCTTCTTTCTTGCTTTTGCCGGCAAGCTGGCCTTTAATGGAAGCATCCAAAGTGGAAGCTGCTGCCAGGGTGTTGCCGACTTTATCGTTGATAACCTGTGCGTAAATATGGTTCAGGCTGCGGTATACATTGAGCCTGGGCCTCTCCTCGGTACCAATCAGGTGGTTGCGGGAGCGGTCATGGCGCGCTTTGCGCACAGCATTCTTATCGATTTTCGAAATCATACTACCTTGTCACTCCTTCCTTTGGTTACTTCTTACCTGTCTTGCCTTCCTTGCGGAGCACGACTTCAGTATCGTACTTGATGCCCTTGCCCTTGTACGGTTCGGGCTCACGCACCGCGCGGATGTTGGCGGCCAGCTGGCCGACGATCTGCTTGTTGATGCCGGACACAACGATCTTGTTGGGTGCGGGGACATCAAACTGGATGCCGGCAGGCTCGGTGAACTCAACAGGATGCGAGTAACCAACGTTGAGCACAAGCTTGTTGCCCTGCTTCTGCGCCCTGTAACCGACGCCGACGATTTCAAGGTTCTTCGTGTAGCCCTTGGTAACGCCGACGACCATGTTGTTGATGAGCGTACGGGAGAGGCCGTGGAGCGCGCGGTGGCGCTTCTCATCGGTCGGGCGCTTAACCGTAAGCACGCCGCTCTCCTGCTCAATGATCATGTCCTTGGAGATTTTCTCAGAGAGCTGGCCCTTTGGGCCTTTCACAGTGACGGTGTTATCCCCACCGACCGTGATTGTCACTCCGTCCAGAATGGTAACCGGAAGTTTTCCGATACGCGACATTTCTTACACCTCCTGTGTTGATGCTTTCTTACCAAACGTAGGCGAGCACTTCGCCGCCAACCGCATGCTTGCGCGCTTCTTTATCGGTCATCACACCCTTGGGGGTGGAGACAATCGCGATGCCGAGGCCGCCCAATACCTTGGGCATTTCATCCTTGCGGGCATAGACCCGGAGGCCCGGCCGGCTGATGCGCTTGATACCGACGATAACGCGCTGCTTGTTGGGGCCGTACTTGAGCTGGATGCGGATGGTCTTCGCGACACCGTTCTCAAGAAGCTCATACCCTTTGATGTAGCCTTCGCTCAGAAGGATCTGCGCGATGGCCTTTTTGATCGTCGAGGCGGGTACATCCACGGTCTCGTGCTTTACCACCAGGGCGTTGCGGATACGTGTGAGCATATCTGCGATGGGATCGGTCATGTTCATTCCCTCCTTTACCAGCTTGCCTTGCGCACGCCGGGGATTTCGCCCTTGTACGCCAGGTTACGGAAGCAAATACGGCAGATACCATACTTTCTGAGCACCGAGTGCGGCCTGCCGCAGATACGGCAGCGGGTGTACGCGCGGGTGCTGAACTTGGGATCAGCCTGCTGCTTGTTGATCATGCTTTTCTTTGCCACGTTGTTTCCTCCTTATCAGCCCTGGATGAAGGGCATGCCCATGAGGCTCAAGAGCTCCTTGGCTTCCTCGTCGCTCTTCGCGGTGGTCA
>JAEYLA010000178.1 GCA_023461495.1 Bacillota bacterium
ACAAAGCCGATAAACCAGGCGTTTGGCGCGGCTTCGCCGGAGGAAACCTCGGCGGTTCCGGTTTTGCCCGCCACCGTCACGCCGGAAACCTTGGCGCGCGTACCCGTGCCGCCCTTGACGGTTTCCACCATAAAGGCTTTGAGAAGCTCCGCCTCCGCGGCGGTCATCGCCTTTCGCTCCGTCTTTGTGACCAGCTGATGGGAGGGAATGCCCAGCGCCGTTTTCACCTCTTTTAAAAGCTTGGGCTGCACCATGATGCCGTCGTTTGCGACAGAGGCCGCGAGCATGCACATGTGCAGAGGTGTTTCAAGATCCGTGTACTGTCCCACGCCGGACCACGCGAGGTTGACGTCCGTATTCGCCTTTTCAAAGCTTCCTGTGGCGGTCACCATATCGTCAAACAAAAAGTCTTCCCCGATACCAACCTCTTTTGCAATGCGCGCAAGGCGTTCCGCGCCAAGCTCCATTGCCAGCTGCGCAAATACGTGGTTGCAGGATTTTGCAAACGCCGTTTTGAGCGTAAGCTCGCCGTGGTATTCGTCGTTATAATCGCGCACAACGCGATAACCCTTGAACATGCCCGCCTGCTCTTCCGTATTGTCCTGATTGGATTCCGTCTGCCCGCTTTCATCGAGCGCCAGATGGACATTGGGCAGGTATTTTCCCGTCTTTTCCTCAAAGGCAAGCGGCCCGTCGCAAGTAAAGGTGCGTTCTGTCACGCCCGGAAGGTACCGGATCGCCGCAAGCGTTGTTACCACCTTGAATACGGACCCCGGCGTATACCGGCCGGAGGTGACGCGGTTGACCATGGCGCTTTCATCAAGATCACGATCACCGTTCAAATACTCCTGCACGTATTTGGGATCAAATGTGGGCTGGCTGACAGAGGCTAAAATCTCCCCCGTTTGATAGTTCATCAGCACCACCGCGCCCCGGTGGTCGTCCATGGCCGCATAGGCGGTATCGCACAGCTTCGCGTCAATGGTGAGCGCCACGTCGGAGCCCATCATGGGTTTGCCGGAAAATGCCGCCGTAATGCGCTCCACAATGCTCTGGTCAAAACCCAGCAGGTATTTGGAGAAGAAGTTTTCCGCGCCGAACGTCTGCCCGTAATTGTCCCCTACCACATGGGAGGTGGCGCGCCTGACGGAGCTGTCGTCGATATATACCCTGTCGCCATCGGCATTGGTTGTCGCCAGTACCTTGCCGTTGCGGTCAAGAATATCGCCCGCGATCACGTTGTTTTTCTGCGCGTTGAGCCGGGTGTTGTACGGGCTTGAAAACCAGCGGGTGCCATACTGGTTCACCGTGTATACGAGATAGATGCTCAGCACCACAAACATGGCGCAAAACGCAATCAGCAGCCCCTTGATGTTGTTTCTGGTATTCACTGTAGCATCCCTCCCTTCCCCCGGTATTTTCTGGTGCCGGTCATGCCGCCATTTCCTTGAGCGCGCGCTCAAGCGTTTCCCCGCCCTGTATGGCGACGCCCTCCAGGATGCCTAAGAGCATCATGCTGGCGATCATGGAACTGCCGCCATAGCTGACAAACGGCAGCGTGATGCCTGTAAGCGGGATCAGCTTGATCACGCCCCCGATAATGATAAAGCTTTGCAGCGTAATGAGCGCCGTGCAGCCAAACGCCACAAGCATGGTGAACCGGTCCGGCGCGTTGAGCGCAATGAGCGCCCCGCGCACGATAAACACCAGGTAGAACGCGATGATACATACGCCGAATATTACGCCGAATTCTTCACAGATGACAGCAAAAATATAATCCGTGTGATACGCGGGGATCAGCTTGGGCGAGCCACGCGTAAGGCCCATGCCCCAAAGCCCGCCGCTTGCGATTGCCATCAGTCCCTGCGCGATCTGGTAGCCATTGCCGGAATAGGTGGCCCACGGGTTTTTCCAGATGGCAACGCGCACGCGCACGTGGTCAAACAGGTAATAGCTTGCAACCGCGCCCACGCTGCCGCCCGCAAGCCCCATCAACGTAAGGGCCTTATTCCCCGTTGCGGCATAAAACACGATAAGCGACGCCAATGCGATGAGCACCGCCGCACCCAAATCGCGCTCAATGACGAGTAACCCCACGACCGCCACCACATATAAAAGCAGCGGCCAGATGCCCCTGACCTCGCGTGAGCTTGCAAGCCAGTGCGCAAGCACGAATACGGTGGCGACCTTCACAAACTCAGACGGCTGAAAGCTTTGCCCGCCGATGGTGATCCAGTTCTTTGCGCCGTAAACTTCATCCCCAATGACGAACAGTACGGCAAGTATGCCGATTGACCCCGCCATCAGCAGCCAGTTGATGCGGCGGAAAAAGTTTGGAAACCGCATAAAGAGGATCGCAAGTACCATTGCAAGCATACCCACGCCAAACCACATGATTTGCTTGAACGCGATATCCGGATCAATCCGGTACTGGACGATGAGTCCGATGCCGACCAACACATTTGCGATGATGAGCAGGTACCGGTCCACATGCCGGAAGATGAAGGTTAGCGCGATATACTGAAACAGCAGCAGCCCTACGAGGATGCCCCCGAAGATAAAGGCGTTGAAGTCAAGCGCCGCATCACGGAACGCAAGCAGGCAGAACGCGCTCAATTCAAACAGGATGATAATTGTCAATAAGCCTGCCGCGCTTACATGTTTCCATCTATGCATCCGCTTCCTCTTCCTCCTCTCCGGCAAGGTGAAGCACCGTCACAAGCTCGCCCATCTCCAGGGTATCGCCCGTGTACAAAAGCTCGTCCTTCTTTTTAATGATGCGC
>JAEYLA010000179.1 GCA_023461495.1 Bacillota bacterium
CACCTTAGAGCCGGACAACCGGATGTTGCATATGAAGCGCCCCGCGCGCTCTTCGGAGGCGCGTTTGAAAGCACCGATAAATACTAAGGGCGGGTTTGCAGTAGAGAGGCTGCTGGCCTGAACGAGAGAAGCGGGAAGCCATAAAATTTATGGATGTAAGGAAGGGAATGGACGGGTTTTGATCGCGAGAAGGGTCAGGGTATATGGAATATAAGGTCTTTGATGAGTCCTTTGTAGGCTTTGCATATCACAAGATTGTGCTGGACCAGAGCGGGGCTCCCTGCGATTATGTGTTTCTTGAAATAAATCCCGCGTTTGAAAAAATGACAGGGCTCGTATCCGAGCGCGTTATCGGCAAGCGTGTGACGGAGGTGCTGCCCGGCATCCGGGAAGAGGGCATCGATTTTATACAGCTATACGGCAAGGTGGCGCTTGGCGGAGGCAAGACAGAATTTGATCAATATGTTTCAGAGCTGGACCGGCACTATAAGATTATCGCGTTTTCGCCGCAGCGGATGTACTTTTGGGTAAATGTGCTGGATATCACACAGGAGCGGAGGCAACTGGAGCAATACGGACAGCTTCTCAGATCCTTTCGGGAGAATGAGGCGCAGTTTCAGGCGGTCATTGAAACATTGCCCATCGCCATTACAATAGAGGACACCATGGGCAAACTGCTGTATATCAACGACAGAGGGCTTGAGCTGTTCGATTTCACTGAAGAGATATACGGCCAGTATCATGCCGTGCAGACACTGTTTGGGAACATGGATCAAAACGACGCCATCGCCAGCGAATTGCTCCATGGAACCCTGCGGGAATACGAGACATGTTTTACAACGTCCGAAGGGCGGAAGGTCTTTTGCATCAGCCAGGGGATGCTCATCCGTTATAAGGGAAGAAATTGCTTCTTGGGAACGCATCATGATATCAGCGAGCGCAAGCAGGCTGAGGTCGCGCTTACTAGGAGCGAAAAAGCATACCGCCTTTTGTTCGACAATGCGGCGGAGGGCATTGTCATCGTAAAGGGTGGGCGTATCATGCTCTCGAACCATATGGTGGAAAAGCTGACGGGTTACACAAAAGAAGAATTAGAGGGAATAGATGCCTGGACTTTGGTGGATGAAAGGGACCGTGAAGCCGTAAAAGCCATCCAACCCCAAAAAACGGAGGAGGCTGTGGGGCCGCATTCCATCAGGTTCCGTATGCGTACCAGGGGAAACGACATCCGCTGGGTAGAAATGAAAAGCGTGGAAACGGACTGGGACGATGAGCGTGCCTTACTGAACCTTTTTTACGATGTGACCACGCAGATGGAAGCGGAAGCACGCCTCAAAGCGAGCGAAGAGCTGTTCCGTCTGATGTTTGAAAACGCCGCGGAGGCCATATTCGTCATTCAGGACAACGTTGTAAAGATTGGGAATACCGTCATATGCCGGTATACGGGATATCAGCGGGAGGAGATCATAGGCGCGTCTTTTGAAAATTTTATTTATTCTGAAGACCGGGAAAAGTGCGTTGCTTCCCATTATATGCGGCTGAGCGGCATGCGCGCGTCGGAGGATCGGTTGGAGTTCCGGCTGATATGCAAATCCGGCGATGTCCTGTGGGTGCAGTCAAGGGGCGTACGTATGCAATGGGAAGGGCGGGACGCCATACAATACTTTGTGGTGGACATTGATGCGCGCGTCAAGGCTGCGGAAGCGCTGCGCGCAAGTGAGGAAAAATACCGGCTGATTGCGGAGTTCGTTTCCGACGTCATCTGGGTGTTCAATGTGACGGAGTATTGCCTGACGTACTTTAGCCCCGCGGTTGAACAGCTCTTTGGCTATACGCCCGAAGAAGCGCTTGCGCTGCCAATCGAGCGGCTGGTGTCTAAAAAATCATTCGGGCAGTTGATGGAAAAAATCAATGCGCTTGCGGGCACGTATCTGGAAACGCCGGGCAGCCAATCGTCATTTTTGCTGGAAGTGGAACTGGTTCGGAAGGACGGCGGGGTCACGTGGGCCGAAACATCTGGGCGGTTCCGGGAAAACGGCAGCCATGGGATTGAAATTATCGGCGTCATGCGCGATATTGGAGAGCGGAAAAAGGCGGAGGAACAGATCCTGTATTTAAGCTACCACGATCAGCTCACAGGCCTATATAACCGCAGGTTCTATGATGAGCAGCTTGCGCGCTTCCAGCTTGAAAAGCGGTATCCCCTCACGCTGGTATTGGCCGACGTTAACGGCTTGAAACTAACCAACGACGTATTTGGGCATCAGGAAGGGGACAAGCTCCTCATCCGTGTGGCGAAGGTCTTCAAGTCCATGTGCCGCGCACAGGATATTACGGCGCGCATCGGCGGGGACGAGTTTGTCATTTTGCTGCCCAATACCGGCGGAAAAGCGGCGGAGCGGCTTGTGCGGTGTATCCGGGAGGGGCTGTACGGGCAGCAGGCGGATGGCGGTTCCATCCTGTCCGTGTCCTTTGGATGGGCCACAAAGGAGCGGGGCGAACAGAACATCAGCGCCGTATTCCTGGAAGCGGAAAACAGGATGTACCTGCGCAAGCTGACCGAAAGCGTGAGCATGCGCAACGAAACCGTCAAGTTGATTACCACCTCCCTTTACCGGGATCATCCGGAAGAATCGCAGCACAGCCTGCAGGTGAGCGCACTGTGCGCAGAGCTTGCGCGCGCGCTCGATATGGATGACAACCAGATCAGCGAGCTGACAGCGGCAGGGCTGCTGCACGATATCGGAAAGATCGGCATCGACGATGCGCTTTTGAATAAATCGGGCGAGCTGAGCGAAAAGGAGCGCGGCGCCCTCAGGCTGCATGCGGAAAAAGGATATCATATCCTCAAAGAGACAAAGGAATTTTTAGGGCTCGCAAATTATGTGCTTTCCCACCATGAGCGTGTAGACGGAAAAGGATATCCGCGCGGGCTTTCCGGGGAGGAAATTCCGGTGCAATCCCGCA
>JAEYLA010000180.1 GCA_023461495.1 Bacillota bacterium
CATCACGGCGCTTTTGGAAGTCACAGCCCTTGATGGAAAGAAAGTGGCGGTCATGGGCGCGGGCGGTGGCGCCAAGGCTGTAATCCATGGTCTCAAGCAATATACTAAGGAGATTTCCCTGTACAACCGGGATGCCGTGCACGGCAAAAGCACGGCGGATCGCTTTTCTATCCCCTATGTGGGTGGGACGGAGCTGTTAACGGCTGCAACGGATTATGATATTCTCATCAACTGCACATCCGTTGGCTTTAAATCGGAGGATACGCTTTTAACGCGCGAACGCATCCGGAAAAACAGCGTAGTGATGGATATCATATTTACGCCCATTGAGACGGCGCTGTTGAAAGAAGCGAAAGCAATCGGCTGCAAGACGGTATCCGGCGTACGCATGATTATGCACCAGTCCTACAAGCAGTTTGAATATTATACCGGCGTTCCCGCGCCGGTGGAGGTCTACGAGCGCGTGATCATGGAAATATGTTCTTCCGCTAAGAATTGAAGAAGCATGTTTTCTCTGCCCCAAAGTGGATTATGAACAGATAGAAAGCAGAAAAACGGGAGAGCAGATATGAGCGCAGGCAGTGTCGTCAACCGCAGAAATAAAATTTTGCAGCAGCTTTCCGCAAAGGGCAGCGTGCGGGTTACCGACCTTGTGGAGGTGCTTAACGTATCCGACGAAACCATACGCAAGGACCTGCAGGCCATGGAAGAGCGCGGCATCCTCAGGCGCGAGCATGGCGGCGCTACATTGACCTCCTATAACGAGGAAGAGGACGTCGGCCGTCGGAGCACGGAAAATACCGAGGTCAAAAGCCGCATCGCAAAAGAAGCGCTCAAGTATATCCCCGCGGGGGAGCCACTTGTGATCGCATTTGATGCAGGCAGCACCTCGTACTGCCTGGCACAGTTTCTGGCCCAGCGCAGCGGGCAGACGATCATTACAAGCTCCATCCCCGTTGCCGAGCTGTTTAACGGCGACAAGAACGATGTATACCTGCTCGGCGGCAAGCTTCGGCAGAAGGACCGCTCGCTGTACGGGCAGTGGGCGCTCAACTTTATCGGCAGCATCCGTATTTCCGTCGCCATACTTGGCTCAAGCGGCGTCAAAAACCGCAACGGGCTGTGTGCGGTAACGTTTGACGATGCGGATATCAAACGCGCGTATATCAAGAACAGTGAACGGAGCATTGCGCTCTTGGACAGCTCCAAGTTTCATAAATGCTCCATGGTAGAGTCGGCCAAGTGGGAAGAGCTGGATATGGTCATTACCGATGACGGCATCCAGGAGGAGGACAGGGAGGTTCTTTCCAAAAAGACCAACCTCATCGTCGTATAACGGAGGACACATGGAACGCTTTGTACAGCAACTCAATCAAATCGGCGTATCCGGGCGCATCAAGAAGCTGCGGCAGGAAATGCTGGATGAACCGCGCTACGTTTCGATTGAACAGGCAAAAATCATCACGGAGGTCTATCAGGCCAATCCCGATAAATCCATGCCCATGAAGCGCGCGCTCGCGTTGGCGGCGGCGCTTGGCAAGCTTGAAGTAGTCATTGAAGACGGTGCGTTGATCGTTGGTAACCGTACCGCCCAGTCGGGCGCGGGCGTTGTATTCCCCGAAGGCGGCATCAACTGGCTGGAAAAGGAGATCGACGATCTTTCCACCCGCCCGCAGGATAAGTTCTTTGTGCGCCCGGAAGACCGGGCATATTTTTATGATGTGCTTGTGCCCTTCTGGCATGGGAAAACGCTTGAAGCAAACATCAACGCGGAGCTTCCCAAGGACGTTTCCATGCTTGAGGTGGTAGGCAAGCTCAACCAGAAGGACCACGCGCAGGGGCACATCTGCCCGGACGTACAGAAATGGCTTGCAAAAGGGCCGGCAGGGCTATTAAAAGAGGCGGAAGCGCAGCTTGCAGCGGCGCCGGAAGACAAAAAAGAATTCTATGAAACCGTCCGTATCGTGCTGCGCGCTACGGTCCGCTTTATCGAACGGTACGCGGCGCTTGCGGCCAGACTTGCAAAAGACGCGGTCGGCTTGAAAAAAGAAGAATATCTCGTCATTGAAAAGACCTGCACGGCGCTTGCAACAGCTCCTGCCTCCAATTACCGGGAGGCGGTGCAGTCGCTCTGGTTCCTGTTCGCGATTTTGCAGATGGAATCAAACGCCTCCTCGTTTTCTCCGGGCCGGGCGGACCAATACCTTTATCCCTATTACAAAAAGGATATGGAAAACGGCAGCCTGACGGTAGAGGAAGCGCTGGAGCTGACCCAGGCGATGTTTATCAAGTTCAACCAGATCGTCTACCTGCGCAACACCAAGGGCGCGGAATTCTTTGCGGGCTTCCCCATCGGCTTCAATATCGCCCTGGGCGGACAAAAGGCGGATGGAACCGAAGCGGTCAACGAGCTCAGCTACCTCTTCCTGCGCGCGCAGGAAACGGTGAAGTTAAGGCAGCCGAACCTTTCCGCCCGCGTATTCAAGGGCTCGTCCGATACGTACCTGCGCCGCGTTGCGGAGGTCATCGGTGTTGGAACGGGCATGCCGCAGCTGTTTAACGATGAGGGCATCATCCCCGCGATGCTGGCCGCGGGCTATCAAGAAGCGGATGCCGTCAATTACGCGGTGGTGGGCTGCGTGGAAATCAGCACCCACGGCAACGCGCTTGGGTTCAGCGACGCCGCCATGTTCAACATGGTCAAGGCGCTTGAGCTGACACTCAATGACGGCGTGTGCATGCAGACCGGCAAGCAGCTTGGCCTCAAGCTTGGCACCTTGGAAGACTTCAAGACGTTTGAAGCGCTGGAGCAGGCGTATGCCGCACAGCTTAGATACTTCATTGAAAAAATGACCGTGGGCCTTGAGATTGTGGAGCGCTTCCATAAGGAGTGCATGCCGACGGCGTTTTTATCGAGCGTCGTGGACGACTGCCTGCAAAACGGGCTTGACGTGACGGCAGGCGGCGCGCGCTACAACCTTTCCGGCATCCAGGTCATCCAGATCGCGAACCTAGCGGACAGCATGGCGGCCATTAAGGAACTTGTGTATGATAAAAAGGAAGTATCGGCAAGCGAACTGATGGCGGCTCTCCGGGAAAACTACCCGGATGAGGCGCTCCGGCAAAAAATGCTCACCCACGCGCCCAAGTACGGCAATGATGTGGCATGGGTGGATGAGTTGGGCAACCAGTGGGTGGAATTCTTCCTCAATGAGATCCACCGTTATCAAAACTACCGCGGCGGGGAGTATACGCTGGGGCTCTACACGGTTTCCGCGCATGTGCCCATGGGCGCAAACGTTGCGGCAACGCCGGACGGAAGGCGCAACGGCGAGCCGCTGGCGGACGGCGGGCTTTCCGCCGTATATGGAAGGGACCAGAACGGCCCCACGGCGCTCTTAAACTCGGTTTCGCGTATCCGCTCGGAAAATGCGGGCAACGGATCTCTACTAAATGCCAAATTTGCGCCGGAGCTGTTCAAGACCGAGGATGGCGTGACGAAATTTGTATCGCTCATCCGCGGGTTCATTGCGCTTAAAATCAACCACATCCAGTTCAATGTGGTAAACAAAGAGGATTTGCTTGCGGCAAAAAAGGATCCGGAGAAATATCGGCACCTGCTGGTGCGCGTCGCGGGGTACACCGCAAATTATGTGGATCTTTCGGAGAAGCTGCAGGACGAAATTATAGCTAGGACGGAATACGGATTATAAATGGTTGGGGAACTTTATGATATCAAACGGTTTGCCCTGCACGACGGGCCGGGCATCCGCACAACGGTCTTTTTAAAAGGCTGTCCGCTTAGCTGCATCTGGTGCCACAACCCGGAGGGTATGAAGCCCGGACGGGACATCTGGGTGAAGCGGGAGCGCTGTATCCATTGCGATACCTGCATCAACACCTGCCGTTACGGCGCGATTTCGAAGAATACGGATGGCGACATTGTCATCGACAAAGAGAAGTGTACCTTTTGCGATGAATGCGTGCACGCATGTCCGTCCAAAGCCATCGCGCGCATCGACCAGACGATGGAAGACTCCGCGCTTGTGGCGCTGCTGTTGCGCGACAAGCTGTTTTTTGAGGTCTCCGGCGGCGGCGTGACATTTTCCGGCGGAGAGCCGCTGCGGCAGCCCGCGTTTGTAAAGAGCGTGTTTGAGCAGCTCAAAGCGAACGGGATTGATACCTGCATCGAAACGTGCATGTATACCGGGCAGGATGTGCTGCAGGAAATCATTCCGTATGTCGATCATTTTCTGGTAGATATCAAGCTGATGGATGATGCGAAGCATAAGCAGTATACCGGCGTTTCCAACGCGCCCATTTTAGAGAACTTCCGCATCATCGCGGCGTCGGGCAAGGATGTCCTGGTGCGGATACCGCTTATCCCGGATATCACCGCAACGGAAGAGAATTTGGCGGCAATCGCCGCGTTTGTGCGCAGCGTGAACCCGGAGCTCTCAATTGAGCTGGTCAACTACAATTCCCTTGCGGGTTCCAAATACAAGCTGATGAATCTGCCGTTTTTCAATGAGGAAGCGCGCGCGTTCCCAAAGGAACAGATGCAGCGGTTTGAAGACCTTGTAGAAAGCGTCAGAAGGGGAGAAAGAGCATGAACGACCGGCAAGCATATGCACATGCACCGCTCTATATTTCAGAGCTGCAGGAAACGCTCAACCGCCTGCCCGAAGGGGAACGTCAGGCGGTGCTTCTGTACCTGACCATTACGGATGCGGGGGAATACCGGGAGCTTTCGCTGCCGTTTCCGCTTTCCGGTGCCCTTTCTAGCGACATTGCGCTGTATGAAACGTATTTGCTGGCGATGATGGACAATATGCTTGTCACATTTGGCGGTGTATGCCTTGACATCTGCTTTGATACGAACGACGCTGTGCTTTACGGCATCGTGGAGCGCGCCATCGCGCGCTTTGATTTGGACGCGCCCAACAACTACCGTACGGGGTACGGCGTATATATCAACTATATCAACCGCATGAACCGGTTTTTGGGCTTCTCCAATTTTTCCATGCGCATTCGGGACATCGGCACGTTTATCAGGCCCGAGGGCGGCAAGCTGTATAAGATTTTCTGCCCGGAAAATATGGAGGAGCAGCTCACATTGCTGCGCCGCTCCGCGACGGAGCTTACGGGCAAATGCATTTGCTCGCTGGACGTTGGCGGCAACTCCATCAAGGGTGCTGTGGTGATTGACGGCGAGATTGCTGTATTGAAGGAATACCAGTGGTACCCCACGGCATTCCGCTTTGCGGATGAAATGAACGCGCCCATATTGCTGATGCTGCGTTTTTTGAACGCCTATACCAACTGCCTCAGGCGCGGCGCATGCGTGACCGGGTATGTGGATGTGTTACAGCCTGCTGCCGCGTATGAGGCGCTGAAAAAAGCCGTGGAAGCGCTCGAATGCGCCGAAGACAGCGGGCGCTGCTTTGACGCCGTGGTGATCGGCTTCCCGGACATCGTAGTCAACAACAAGGTGGCGGGCGGCGAAAGCTACAAGCAGCTCGGCCTCCGGAACAACCCGGAAACGGATTATGAGACGGAGTTTTTAAAGACCTCGGCGCTTGACACCTTCGCAAAGGACTATGTGAAGGAGGACGGCCTTGTCGTTGTATTGAACGACGGCAACGCGGCTTCGTTCATCATTTCCGTGGAGCAGGCGTTCCTGCCCGAAAGCATCATCGACGACAACGGCATGTTCGCCCACACCATCGGCACGGAGATGGGTACGGGCTTTATCTCCCGCGCGGGGACGATACAGAATATCCCCCTTGAGGGCTACCAGCACGTGATTGACCTTGGCAACCTCTCCTACGCGCAGTACGAGGCGGGGGACGTCAGGAGCACGCAGAACCTCAACACCGCCATCCCCGGAACGGTACAAAAGTATATTTCCCAGCTTGGGCTGTTCCGTATGGCGGTTACAAAACTATATACGGACAACCGTCCGCTGTTCGACGCCTTGGTGGAGCGCGGCCTGCTGGCGTATTCGGAAGATGGGAAAACGCTGCGCGTACCCATGCACCCGGTGGATAAGCGCTCGGAACTGACAAAGCACCTAATCGGCCTGCTGCAAGAGGGGAACGAGCAGGCGGCCTACGCCTTCCGCACAATGGGTAAGGCGATGGGTGTTCTCATCGATCAGGGGCGGCTGACGTTCCCGGAGATCACGCTCACCCGGCTGTTGAGCGGAGGCCTTGTGGCGTGCGACGCGGCTTACGACCTTATCCGCGAAGGCCTGCACGCGCACAACCCCGCATATGAGGTGCTGCGCCTGGATGAAAACACAGTTGCTTCCCCCCTGCTCAAGAAGATGACGCCCCAGCAGCGCAATTTTAACGTTGCCATCGGCAGCGCATACATCGCAAA
>JAEYLA010000181.1 GCA_023461495.1 Bacillota bacterium
GCAATTTCCATCATGGAAAGATCGTTGAGGTTGTCCCCAAAAACAACGAGCTCGTCATAATGCATGAGGCCCTTGAGTTTTTGGAGCGCTTTTTTCTTGCTTGCATTGCTGCTGAACACTTCAATACAATACAATCCGTTGTAAATATTCAAATAATAGGCGAAGTTCACCGCCGGAATGTTCTTCAGGTCCTCGCATATGGGCGCCAGCTGCTCGGATGTACCCGTAAGCGCCATATATACTGCCTGCGGCTGGGCGGCGGTTACCTGCTGCAACGCCTCCACCAGCTTCACTTCAGCACAGCTTTTGAGTGCCCGGTCGCTGTAATACTGGGTTTGCTGCGTCAGGCCGGGGT
This sequence comes from Bacillota bacterium, assembly GCA_023461495.1. Taxonomy (GTDB): domain Bacteria; phylum Bacillota; class Clostridia; order Christensenellales; family CAG-138; genus JAEYLA01. The sequence goes on from JAEYLA010000181.1 coordinate 356, forward strand.
CATCAAAATAGAGGCTGATTTGTCCATTGTCAAAAGTATATAAGAAGCAGGAAGCGCCATTGCGCTTAAATGCGTCCAGCACTTGCGGTACGGCGTGTTGATTGATGACTTCCGCCGAAACATAGTTCTTCTGCGCAAAATCATATAAAAACACGCCATTTGTCAAAATGCCCGGAGCTGAGAGGTTTATTTCGGACAACCGGTAATCGCAGGCATAGGCCATGCGCGCCGTTGCAACGGAGAAGAGCATCCCCTTTTCGATACAGCCGTTCAAAACCTGCGCCGTGTACGGTGTGATTTCCTTTTTTGTGTTCAGCAGGGTACCGTCCAAATCAGAAACATAAAGCGTTTTCAATTCTTCATCTCCTCTTTCTGTTGTTTTTCTAAATATAAGCCTGTTGCGGTCTTGTGCTGCCCGCTATTGCGTGCAATTACCGTCAAAATTAGAAACGCGTTGCGCCTTTATAAGGGGCGCTTTTGCTGCCGTCGTTAGCGCAAGTATAGAATGCACCCGCTGGAAAAGCAAGGGTTTGCCTGTAAACAAGGCTGCTGCTTTCATGAAAGACAGCGCTATAGAGACATTTCTGCATTTCTTTCATTTTAGGTATTGATCTTTACAAACATCATATGGTACTATACAAACATCAGATGAATAAAACTATAAATCATATTATATTGTGAAACGATCTACAATGCAAGGGGGACGCGATGGGTATTAGCAAAAATGCTGTCAAAGCCAAGGTGCGCGAGACCTTCGTGATGGCGCATTACCGCAAGACGGGAGAAATCCTGATACCCGTAGCCATATCCAACCGGCACATTCATCTTGACAGAGAAGCGGCAGATTTGCTGTTTGGCCAGGGATATGTGCTGACCAAACGGAACGATGTGTTTCAGCCCGGTCAGTATGCGTGCGAGGAGACCGTAACGCTCAAGGGGCCGAAGGGTGTGCTGCGCAATGTCCGCGTATTGGGGCCTTTGCGTAAGGAGTCCCAGGTGGAGGTCAGCGTTACGGATTGCTATACGTTGGGCATTCCTCCTGTCGTGAGGCTTTCGGGCGATGTGTTGAATACGCCGGGGCTTTTTGTTGAAGGCCCATGCGGCGGGTTGCAGATGGAATTCGGCGCTATCGTGGCCAGCAGGCATCTGCATCTGTCCCCAGAGCAGGCGCGGTTGTTTGGCCTGCAAAACGGAGAGATGATCGGGTTGGCCTGTGATGGCATACGGCCGGTTGTTTTTCGGGAGATTGCTGTCCGCGTGAACGAGGCGTTTGCGCTTGAGGCACATTTGGATACGGACGAGGCGAACGCGGCGTGCCTGAAAAACGACATGCTGCTGCGGCTGGAACGGAGATGACCATGCAGGCAGGCGGACAATTTACATCAGGCAATCTCTATATGGCGCCGGATTATATTACGGCAGGGCATCTGCTGGAACATCTCTCTGGGATACCGCTTGTCGGAGATGCACAGAAGCTTCCGCTTGCGCTGCGCCCTGCGGGATTTTATGATGCGGGGGATGCGCAGCAGCGCGCGGCGCTCATGCTGGAGGCAAAGCATATCGATAAGCTCCTGATCATCACCCCGGACATGGGATATTACCGCCGCATGTACGAGCTGCGTGACGAATGCTTTTTTGTAAACCTGACGCTGCGCCTGCTGGAGCAGGGGGCGGATGTGTGTTTGGATACCGGCATGCGGAAAACGAGGCTGCTTCCCAAGGTGAAAGAGTGGATGGAGACGTTCCGGCAGTACGGCATACGGCTGCTGTTTTGCAAAGAGGAAGAGTCCCGGGAAGAGCTCATCCGCGAGCTTGTAACGGCAAAAGATGTAGACCGGTGCTTCCGCCAGGGAAAAAGAGAGCTGATCACCGGCATCACTGCGATCGTCACCCCCTATGCGCTGGATGAGGCTAAAGAAAAGGGAGTCACAATCTGCAGAGAATTGTAGGAGGATGCATGATTTTAGCGGTTGTGAAGGGGACAATCATCAGCACCAACAAAACGGAAAAGCTGCGCGGCAGCAAGCTGTTGGTTGTAGAGGAATGGAATATTGATACGCAGGCCACCTCCCGCCGCCCGTTCGTGGCGCTGGATATTGTGGGGGCGGGCGCGGGTGAGCTGGTGCTGTGCGTTTCGGGCAGCTCTGCACGCCAAACGGAGGAGACAGCACAGCGCCCGGTAGACCTTGTCATCATAGGCATCGTGGACCAGGCGGAAGTAGAGGGGGAGACCCGTTACCGGAAATATGGCGCGCATGCCGGGGAGCGGGAGGAGGGAAAAAAGGCACCGCCTGCCGGGGCCGATGCTCCGTCGGACGACACGGGCGTATCCGATGCCGTGGAACCGGCAACGCCGGAACCTCCCGCAACCGTGTTCCTTCCCGCTTTGGAAGAACAGGAATACGGGAAGCAAGCGCCCAAAAAAGAGGGGAAACCGGCGCGGTTTCCACGGAAAAAGAAATAAAGCATTCGGCATAGGATGGTGAAACCATACATGAAGCAAGAGATTTCAAAGCAGTACATTTCCGATATCGTAGCATCCGTTATGGCGTCGCTTTCCGGAGAAAACGCCGGATATCAATGCGCCCGGGGCTGCTTTTTGTTTGACAGCATGGACGACTGTATAACGGCAGCACAGAACGCGGCGGCGCAAAATGCGCAAATGAGCCTCGCGCAGCGGCGCGATATTGTGGAGGCTATGCGTGTTGCCGCGCGCTCAAACGCGGAGCTGCTCGCCAAGGCGGCATATGATGAAACGGGCTACGGCTCGGTTGCGCACAAGGTGCTAAAGTGCCGTCTGGCCGCCGATAAAACGCCCGGCGTCGAGGATCTTATGGTAAAGACGGATGCGGGCGACGATGGGCTCACGCTCACCATGCAGGTGCCGTTTGGCGTAGTGGGAGCCATTACGCCCTCCACAAACCCTGTTGCTACGGTGATCAACAACGCCATCGGCATGGTCGCGGCCGGAAATGCGGTGGTGTTTGCGCCGCATCCCGCCGCAAAGGCGTGCACGAAGCTTGCGATTTCCATACTCAACGGGGCCGTTGTGGAGGCGGGCGCTCCGACACCGCTGCTGTATTGCGTGAAGGAACCGGATATCAGGAGCTCGCAGCGGCTCATGGAGCATCCCGCGGTGCGGCTCCTGGCGGTGACCGGCGGCGAGGCGATTGTTAATATCGCGATGCGCACAGGCAAAAAGGTCATAGCGGCGGGGCCGGGCAATCCCCCGGTAATTGTTGATGAAACCGCGGACATCCAACGGAGCGCGAAGGATATCGTCGATGGCGCGAGCTTTGAAAACAACATCCTGTGCATCGCGGAAAAAGAAGTGTTTGTGGTAGAGAGCGTGGGCAACGCCCTTGTAAAGGGAATGACGGAATCCGGCGCACAGCTGATCACCCCGGAGCAGGCTGAAAGCCTCATAAAGACCGTACTTGTGCATAGCGGTGGCAAGTATACCATCAACCGCAAGTTTGTCGGGAAGGACGCCGCGGCTTTGTTGCGTGCGGCAGGAATCCCGCTGGTTGGGCAGCCGCGCCTGATAACGGCCATCGTCTGTAAGGACCACCCCTTTGTCACCACGGAAATGCTCATGCCCGTATTGCCCGTAGTGTACGTGCGAAACGTCGATGAAGCGATCCGCCTGGCGGTAGAGGCGGAAGGCGGATGCCATCATTCGGCGCATATGCATTCGACAAACGTTGATCATCTCGCCCGTGCCGCACGGGCGCTCGATACCACGATATTTGTAAAAAACGCGCCGTCTTACGCGGGCGTTGGCTTTGGCGGCGAAGGCCATTGCACGTTTACGATTGCTACGCCTACCGGCGAAGGGCTGACCAGTGCAAAATGCTTTACGCGCTCGCGCCGCTGCGTCCTCGGAGGGGCATTCCAGATACTGTAGAAACCGATAAACGCATGCCCTTGGGCGGCATGACGCGGCGCCTATTCAACTTGTGGAGGATAATATGCGGATACAGGAGAAATGCATGGAGGCCGGTGTGGTCGGCGCGGGAGGCGCCGGGTTTCCGGCCCATGTGAAGCTGAACAGCCATGCGGATGTGGTGCTTGCAAATGGCGCGGAGTGCGAACCCTTGCTGCGCGTTGACCAGCAGGTGATGCTGCGCTATACGGGGGATGTCATAGAGGGCCTGCGCCTTGCGATGGAGGCGTGCGGGGCAAAGGAAGGCAAACTGTGCGTGAAGGCCAAGCATCAGGAGGTCATCAAAAAGCTGGAAGCGGCATGTACGCCCGGGATTACTGTATTCCCGCTTGACGACTATTACCCGGCGGGCGACGAGCAGCAGATGGTATATGACGCCACCGGAAGCGTGGTGCCGGTGGGCGGGATCCCGCTTGACGCGGGCGTGGTCGCCCAAAACACCAGCACACTGCGCAATATTGCGCTTGCGGCGCGGGATATTCCCGTAACCCACAAGCACCTGACGATTACCGGGGAAGTCAAAACGCCCATGACAATAGAAGCGCCGCTCGGCATGAGCCTGCGCGATTGTATACGGCTGGCGGGCGGGCCCGCGGATGAAAGCGGCTATGGGTTGATCGTCGGCGGCCCGATGATGGGGTATGTGGAAAAGAATTGGGACAATGTGGTCACAAAAACGACCGGCGGCGTAATCGTGCTTCCGGCCGACCATGCGCACTATGTACGCAAAGCCGCTCCCGGCGTATATGACCGAAAGCTCGCGCGCACCGTCTGCTGTCAATGCATGCTTTGTACGCTGATGTGTCCCCGTAATCTGCTTGGATTGGGCGTGGAGCCGCACAAGGCGATGCGCGCTGTCGCCTACGGAAAAACATATGAGGACAACGGCGTTTTCTCATGCTGCAATTGCGGAGTCTGCTCATTCTTTGCCTGCCCCTTTGGCCTTGCGCCCTCCGTGATCACCACCGAGGCGAAGAATGCGATGGCAGCCGCAGGGAAGCGGCCTGAAAAGATGCCTTCCCCCGGTGTGGCAAGTAACCGCCAGTACGCCAAGGTGCCGGTAAAACGGCTGATCGCGAGGCTTGGCCTGAAGCAGTACGATGTGCCGGCCCCGCTGTATGAGCGGGAGATAAGGCCGGGCCGGGTCTCAATTCCGCTCAAGATGCATATCGGCGCGCCGTGCACGCCGGTTGTGGAGGCGGGGCAGGAGGTTACCTGCGGTCAGGTCATTGCAAGGATTGATGCTGGAAAACTCGGCGTAAACATCCATGCTTCCATCACAGGCACGGTACAATCCGTGGATGGAAACAACATCGTGATTATTTAAGGGAGGCTATCGCAATGGAAGCATTAGGTATGGTGGAGCTGAACAGTATCGCGCACGGCATCAGCACTGCCGACGCAATATTGAAGGCCGCTAACGTTCACATCGTTTTTTCGCAGCCGGTCTGCCCCGGCAAATATGCCATCATTATCAACGGGCGCGTAGCGGATGTAAGGGCGGCGATCGATGCGGGCAACGACGTTGGCGCGATTCATGTGCTGGATAGCATTGTCATACCTCGTATACATGAGGATGTGCTGCGTGCGCTGAATGGCTGTGTGGATCTGCAGGGCGTTGAGGCGCTGGGGGTCATAGAAACCTTCACGCTCGCGCAGGCGCTCCGCTGTGGGGATGAAGCGGTAAAGAGCGCTGATATCACCCTGATGGAGATCCGCCTGGCGGCAGGATTGGGCGGCAAATCCTTCGTGCTGCTGACGGGCTCGATTTCCGCAGTGCGCGCGGCGGTGCGTTCCGCCGTGGAGGGATGTGAAAACGAGGGGATGATTGCCGGAAGCGCAGTCATACCCGCGCCGCACGCGGAGCTTGCAGGTTTCATCGCCTAGCGCGTCCCTGCTGTGCTTTTGTGCGGGCGGAATGCGTGTGCTGCTCCCCGGAATTGGTTTAAACTTGCAAAGGAAAAGCGATGACAATTGGAAAAGTGGTCGGGACTGTGGTATGCACGGTGAAGCATCCCGCGCTTGCGGGCGTCAAGCTGCTGCTGGTGCGCCAGTATACATGCGGGAAACCGGGGGAGGTAGCCGTGGCGGTTGACGCTACCGGTACGGCAGGCGAGGGGAGCATGGTCTATATGATCAGCAGCACGGAGGCCGCGTCAGCCCTGCGCCGGGGGCGTATCCCTGTGGATTTGGCTGTAATGGGAATTGTAGATATATACAACAGCAAAAAGTATCAATACATGCAGTAAAAGGAGGAGATCCAAGTGGAAAAGGAAGCCTTGGGAATGGTGGAAACGAAAGGCCTGGTGGCGGCGGTAGAGGCCGCCGATGCAATGGTAAAGGCCGCTGATGTGTCGCTGGTCGGTAAACAGCAGGTGGGCGGGGGGCTTGTTTGCGTACTCGTGCGGGGCGATGTCGGCGCTGTGAAAGCGGCTGTGGATGCGGGCATTGCGGCGGCAAAGCGCGTAGGGGAGCTCGTGGGCATGCATGTCATACCAAGACCGCACGCGGATGTTGAAAACATCCTGAAATAGCCTATGCGAGTAGGCCGTGTCGTTGGCAATATCGTATCGGTCATCAAAGAGCCTTGCCATCAGGGAAAGAAATTGATGCTGGTTTGCTTTTTGGATGACGAAGGCGCGGAACTGCCCGAGGAGTACGTATTTGTAGACGCAGCCGGCGCGGGGATAGGGGATACGGTACTCGTTTGCGAGGACGGGGGCGCCGCGGAAATGGAATTGGGACTCACCGGCAAAGACTGTGTCTTTGATGGACTGATCCTGGGGATTGTGGATTGCGTACAGATGGTTTTTTAACCGCCGGTAGTACAAAAAAGGGCTTGTCGGCAAAAGGATAAGGTGTTAGAATAAATCATCAGATCATAAGAATATATGATCATATCAATTACAAATCGTGTTATTTTCACCACTTCCTTCAAAACGGGCAAGCCCGGCAACAGAAGCACCCTAATGAATTGAAAGGAATAAATTTGGAATGGAAAAGCAGGCATTGGGCATGGTGGAGACCCGTGGTTTGGTAGGCGCGGTGGAGGCGGCTGACGCTATGGTAAAAGCGGCCAATGTGACCCTGATCGGCAAGGAACTCGTTGGAGGCGGGCTTGTGACCGTTATGGTCCGCGGTGATGTCGGCGCGGTAAAAGCTGCCGTTGACGCGGGCGCATCCGCCGCAAAGCGCGTGGGTGAACTTGTCAGCGTTCATGTGATTGCCCGGCCCCATGAGGATGTGGTGTGCATACTTCCGCAGAGCTGACGCTTCCATTTGTGATGCACAACCACAGCTTCTATAAAGGTAGGTATTAATTCATGGATATCGATGCGATTATCAGGCAAATAACCGAGCAAGTATATGAAAAGCTTCAGGACCGGGAGAATGCGCCCGGGGAAAAAAGCGCCTTTCCCGCAGGTGCGGGGAAGCTTCTATATATCTGCATGCGCTCCGACAGCAATATCCAACAAATCAAATCTGCGTGCGAGCAGGCAAAGGCCGGAAGATATGAGGCGATTTGCGTGCCGCAGTGGTTTGTGCAGTATGCCTCGGAGCTCCTTTGCGGCTCAGAAGTCAAGGTGGGCACTGCGGTCGGGCTACCCGGCGGACTTACGTCTTCGGGCGCGAAATATGCAGAGGTGAAACAGGCGGTGGCCAATGGGGCTGCTGTTGTAATCATTCCACTAAATATGAAGCTGTGTAAAAGCGGCCAATTCGATGCGGTCAGAAACGACCTGGCGGAGGCGATCGTCCCCTGCAAGGGGAAGGCGCAGGCAATGGCGCTGGTAGAGGCAGGAGAGCTGGATGAAAATCAGCTGGCAGCTGTCGCGGCACTTTGCTCTTCCTGCGGCGCCGAATGCATGCTGCTTTCGGGCTTATTGGGCGGAAAAGTTACGCAGGCGGCCGTCCGCAAGGCGGTATCACAGGGGATAGAGGTCGGTATTTATGGCGGCGTCTCAAAGGCGGAGGCCAGGGAGACCTATCAGCAGGCAGGGGCATCTTGTTTTACGGTAGTATGCGGCTCATAATATAATGTATATCACTCTGTAAGGAGGACTCTGTATTATGCTAGCATACGTCAGTGCAAAAAAGAAATTGGTTCAGTTTATTAAGGATAATAATCTGAAGACCGGCGACCGTCTGCCCACCGAGGTCGAACTGTCCGCTTTGCTGGATATCGGCAGGTTGTCGCTGCGTGAGGCGATGAACGCGCTCAAGAGCGAAGGCGTTGTCCATTCCGTACAGGGCAGGGGAACGTTTGTGACCTGCAACTATGACCACATTGCAGACTCTCTCAATGTGAACTATAGCGTGACGGAAATGATCGAGGTCAGCGGTTACAAGCCGGGCGTGGCGTTCTTTGAGAAGAAGCTGGTAAAGGCGGATGAAGGCGTTGCCATGCATCTGCAAATCCAGCCGGGCACGGATATCCTTATGTGCTCCCGCATCCGTACGGCGGATGATGTGCCGGTGGTGTTTTCCTGTGATCATCTGGCGCCGCGGCTCGCAACGGATTTTCTTGGGCTGACCGATGAGAACATCTCCCTGTACAGCTTTATTGAAGAGCAGTGTGGCATTACCATCGGTTTTTGCGTTACGGAGATTGTACCCGTCGTCGCCGACGAGCACCTGGCAAAGCTTCTGGAGGTGGAACCCATGTTCCCGCTGCTCAAGCTGATGGCTACCGTGAACGATACCTATGGGGCCCCGCTGATTTACGCCAATGAGTATTTCCGGCCTGACAAGTTCAAATTCATCGTAACCAGAGGGAGGTAAAAGCGCATGAAGGCAGTTGTAAAGTATGGTTATGGCAAGTATGAGACGGAGCTTAGGGATATTTCCATTCCTGAGATTTCCGATGATGACGTGCTTATAGAGGTCAAGGCTGCCGCCGTATGCGGCTCGGACATTGCGTTTGACAATGGAGAGCACGCAAACATTCTCAATCCCCCTGTGGTCCTAGGGCATGAGTTCAGCGGCGTTGTCGCGAAAACAGGCAAAAACGTTACCGCCTGGAAGGTTGGGGATCGGGTTGTCTCCGATAACACGGGAACCGCCTGCGGAACCTGCTATGCCTGCGGCACGGCAGACTATCTTTCCTGCCCGGACAGGCTCGGCATTGGCTACGGCATGGACGGCGGATTTACCAAGTATGTAAAAATACTGGGCAAAACGCTTGCCGTCTTTCCGAACAGCCTGATAAAAATTCCGGACAGCATGACGTTTGAGGAAGCGGCGATCCTGGACCCCGCCTGCAACGCCTATATGGCGGTGGTGCAGGAGGCCAAGCTGATCCCCGGCGAGTATATGGCGGTGTTCGGCGTTGGCGCGTTGGGCCAATTCTGCATCCAGGCCGCCCGCGCGGCGGGCGCCGCGAAGATCATCGCGATCGGTCTTTCGGGGGATGGCGCGCGCTTTGATATGGCGAAGAAGAATGGCGCGACCGACATCGTTATGAGCGATCAGGTCAATTGCATCGAGGAAGTCATGCGCCTTACAAACGGCGAGGGCGTAGCGCTTGTGGCGGATTGCGCGGGCGTTGCCGTGGTGCTCAACCAGGCGATAGAGATCGTGCGTCCGGCAGGTACAATTGTCAAAATCGGGTATGACCACAACCCGTACAATTGCTCGCTGGACCCGATTATTGACAAGGCGATTTCGATCAAAGGACATTTCGGGTACACTTGGCTGTCCTGGCGCAATGTAATGAATCTGGTGCAGGCGGGCAAATGGGACTTGAAAGGCATGATCTCGCACACTATGAAAATTTCAGAGTTCAGAAAGGCATTCGATATGGTGCGCAGCAAGGAAAGTATCAAAATTATCCTTTATCCGGAAGACTAGCTGGCGCATACGTCTTGAGTGTCCGTGGATTTGGAGGCAAAAGCGTTGGAGATATATATTTGTGCAGACTTTTCACAGGATGGCATTGAAATGCTTAAGGTCGCCGGGCATACCGTTCGCACCGGCGGATGGGGGTATACTGGCAATATCCTGAATGAGGACGAGTTGATCCGCGAAATCGGCGGTGCGGAAGTGCTGATTGTCGGGTACGAAGAGGTCACGCGGAAAGTGCTTGAAAACACGCGGCTGAAGGTGATTTCTTCCATACGCGGCGGCCCGCGAGCCAATATCGATGTGGATTATGCCACTGAGCGCGGCATCCCGGTGTTCTTCACCTTTGGGCGCGAGGCACTCCCGGTGGCGGACTTTACAATAGGACAGATACTGGCGATCACCCGAAAGATCGTCCGCGCGGACGCGGAACTGCACCGCGGCGTTTTCACAGCGCCGGCCGGTGATTTCGGAAGCGACAAGGACGTTATATGGGACATGAATGCCGAAGGCCCGTGGCAGTCCCGCAAAGGGATCGAAATGGAAGGCAAGACGATCGGCCTTGTGGGTTTTGGAACGGTGGGCAAGGAAGTCGGCAAGCGCGCTCAGGGCTTTGGGATGGATGTGCTTGTATATGACCCGTACCAGAAGCCGGAGGTCGTAGCCGCGCATGGCTGCACAAAGGTGGAGCTCAACGATCTGCTGCGCGCTTCGGATATCATTACATTCCATGCGAAGGTCACGGAGCAGAACAAAGGGATGATCGGCGCGGAACAGTTCGCCATGATGAAGGACGGCGTTTATATCGTCAACAACGCCCGAGCCGGAATTATTGAAGAGGCGGCATTGCGCGATGCGCTGCGCCGGGGAAAGCTCGGCGGTCTTGCGCTGGATGTGTTCCATCAGGAGCCGATCAAGCGCGATGACGAATACTTCCAGTATCCCAATGTTGTGCTTACGCCTCACATCGCGGGGGCCGGCAGGGATGTAATCTACCTGCAGTCGGTGATGCTTGTGAACGACCTGCTGCTCTATATGGCGGGGGGGAAACCTAAGCCTGTAGCGAATCCTGAAGTGTTTGAGAAGAAGGGGAGGTGACGCAAATGGCTTTGGTAAAAACGATGGATATCCTTGAAAGCTGTGCGCGCGGGGGCTACGCGGTAGGCGCGTTCAATCTGAACGGTCTGGATCAACCCCGATTTCTAATACAGGAGGCCGAGCGCCTCAAATCGCCAATTTTACTTGTAGAGCCCGGAGTCATTGAAAAGTACATGAGTTTCGATGATTTTGCAATGGTAAGCGCATATGCTGCCAAAAACGCTTCCGTGCCCGTTGGAATTCATTTGAGCCACGGGCTCGACCTGGAACAATTTGAGCGTGCCTGCAAAGCCGGGTTTACCTCCGCGATGTACGACGGCTCCAAGCTGCCTTATGAAGAGAACGTGTACAACACAAAAATAGCGGTGGAGATCGGCCGCAAGTATGGGTGCGCCGTGGAAGGCGAGTTGGGTGCGCTGGGATCAAGTTTTACCAATGCGGCGGAATCCATGACGGATCCGGCGCTCGCGAAGGACTTTGTGGCCCGCACGGGCGTGGACATTCTCGCCGTTGCGGTAGGCAATGCGCACGGATTCTACAAGGGTACGCCAAGTCTCGATTTCAAGCGTCTTGAGGAAATCCGCTATGCCATCATGCCGTACAATTGCTACCTGACGCTGCACGGCGGAACCGGCATCCCGGAAAGCCATATCAAGCGCAGTATTCAGATGGGTATTGTGAAAATCTGCATCTATACAGAGATGTGCCATGAAGGCAAGAAGGACATTAAGGCCTACGTGGACGCAAACCCGGATTATGCGGGCAACTATGATATACCGGAAATGCTGCGTGCCATGATGGGCGGCTTTACGCGCTCCATGAAGAGCTGCATGGAAATGTTCATGAGTATTGGCCGCGCGGACCCCTCGCTTGCCGCGCAGACGCCGAAGCTGAGCATCCCGCAGGCGGGCAGTCTATCGGAAGCGCCTGCTCCCGCAACCTCCGCCGCAACGCCGCAGAATACGGATATCGGGCCGGAGTATCCTTCGCTGCCCGCGCTGAATCCTGCGTTTCAGGCGAACGGAAAATTCTGGGATATAAACGCTTGACAGATGTGTGCGCAGGAAGGCGCGCGTCTTCCTGCGCACATTTGAAAGGGAGCTCTCGCTATGTGGTTGATGGGTGTTGATATGGGCACTTCTGGCTGCAAGGCCGTGGTGTTTGATGAAAACTGGAATATCGCAAGCCAGGCGTACCGGGAATACCCGATGCATTTGCCCGGCGACGGGCTGCTGGAGCTGGATGCGGAGCGCGTGTGGGAAGGCATTCAGGCGGTCATCTATGAGGCCAATGAAAAAGCTGTCCAGCCTGTTGGTGCGCTTGCCGTATCCGCCATAGGCGATGTCATCATACCTGTTGACGAAAACGGCGACAGCATCCGTTGCTCTATTGTGGATTTTGATCCCCGCGGGAAGCGGGAAATCGCGGCATTCACCTCGGATATGGGAGTTGAACGCTTTTTTGAAATCAACGGCATGCCGCCGCTCTATATTGGCAGCCTGGCGAAAATACTGTGGATCAGGGATCACGAGCCGGAGGTGTTTGCAAAAACCAGGCGATGGGCGACGTATGAGGATTATATCATAGCAAAGTTAGGCCTGCCGCCCGTTGCAAGCTACTCCGAATTAAGCCGTACCATGCTGTTCGATATCCGTAAGCGGGCCTGGTCGGAGGAGATTCTTGCAAAAATCCCCCTTACAAGCGCACAGCTGCCGCAGGCTGCGCCATCGGCAACGCCCATCGGTTGGCTGGGCAGGAAGATGCTGGAAAATCTCGGCTTCCGCGCGCCTGTGTGCGTGGTGACCGGCGGACATGATATGGTGTGTGCCGCCGTTGGAGCGGGGCTCGATGAGCAGCGTCCTGATGTGGCGGTAAATATCGCAGGTACGATAGAGGGTATCGTCGCGGCTATGCCCGCGGCAAATACCGGCCCTGCCATGCTGCAAAACAACTTTCCATGCTACATCGGGCATATGGGATATGTGACGTTTTCCGTCAATTTGACTGCGGGCTGTGTCGTCCGATGGTACAGAGACCACATTGCAAAGGAAGAATATGCGGCATGCGTGGAGCGGGGAGTCAATTTCTATGAGCATATGCAGCGCACCGCTACAGCCGACGCACCGGGCAACGTCCTGCTGCTGCCGCATTTTTCGGGGAGCGGAAACCCGTTCTTCAATCCCTCGTCGTTGGGGGCGATTTATGGGCTTACGCTGGATACGCCCCGTGAGGAGATTGGCCGCGCGCTGATCGAAGGGCTCATCTATGAGCAGCGGCTTCATTTGGAGGCATATGCGCGTGCCGGGATACACATCAATACGTTGCGCGCGGTGGGCGGCGGCGCAACCATTGACAAGCAGTTGCAAATGAAGGCGAACATTACCGGTCTGAAGGTGATCCGGGGAGCTGTCTCCGAAAGCTCCGCCTTGGGCGCCGCCGCGTATGCCGCGGTAGCCATGGGGACATTGCGGGACCCTGCGGACGCCTACCAAATCATAAAGGCAAATGAAAAAGAGTTTATCCCGGATATGGATGCGCATGCCCGCTTTCATGAGACCTATGCGCGGTACCGTACATTGGCGCACGCTGTTGATGATATGGAGCGCTTCTATCAACCCCAGTAATGCGGGATCTACATGCAAACAAGCACGTGGGTTCACTCCATGTGATGACATACGTCCATATCCGGAGAAGAATTCTCTAGCTTATTATAACAGCCATCAGCAATAAATTTATGTTATGTTCCGGACTTATATAGTCAGGGAACTGCTTGAAAAATCCGTTTTTTCGCCGGCAGAACAAAAGTCTTCTAAATAATCGTTTTATGACACATCAAATTTTAAGGAGGTGAGCAGGTTGCCGGATTACATACTGGAACTCAAAAACATTGGCAAAACATTCTCCGGTGTCAGTGTTTTACGGGATATCAACATCCAGTTCAAGAAGGGCGAAGTGCATGCCCTCCTGGGCGAAAATGGCGCCGGAAAATCTACGCTGATCAAAATCATGAGCGGATACCACCTGCCCGATAAGGGCGGCGAATTGTATGTCGACGGGAAGCCTGTATCGTTCAAGCGTCCGAAAGATGCAATGGATGCCCATATCCATACCATCTATCAGGAACTGACATTGTGCCCGGATATGACGGTCGCCGAGAATATTGTGATTGACAAGCAGAACTGGTATCCCGGCGTGATGCAGAACCAGAAAAAATACTATGAGCTGGCAAAGCAGGCAATGCAGCGTCTTGGGCAGGATATCGATCCGAATGCAATGGTGCGTTCTCTTTCCATAGCGCAGCAGCAGGTAGTGGAGATCGCAAAAGCAATCACTGCCGACGCAAAGGTGATCCTGATGGATGAACCGACATCGTCCATTTCTCAGAAGGATTCCGAGTGTCTGCTGGATATCGTGCGGAACCTGCGCGACAGCGGCGTTACAATCATTTACATCTCGCACCGCCTGCATGAAATCAGCGAAATCGCGGACCGCATCACCGTATTGAGAGACGGCAATTATGTGGGCACGGTGGAGCAGAAGGACATTACGAGCCAACAGCTCATTAACATGATGGTGGGCCGTGAGATGAATAGCATCTACCCGAAAAAGAATGTGCAGTTCGGCGAGGTGGTGCTCAAGGTGGAGAAGCTCACCACAGATGTGTTCAAGGACGTATCGTTCGAGGTGCGCAAGGGGGAGATCTTCGGCATTGGCGGGCTGGTAGGCGCCAAGCGCACCGAAATACTCGAGACGTTGTTCGGGCTGCGCCCGGTTGTAAGCGGAAAGATATCCCTGTATGGGGAGGAATATATACCGCGTACGCCAAAGCAGGCGATCGAGAAAGGGATGGCCTTTATCACTGAAGACCGCAAAAAATCCGGCCTTGTGCTCTGCCTTTCGGTCAATGAAAACATCAACATGGTGAACGCCGGAAGACTTTCCAAATATGGCGTACTCAACGGCCGACGCTTTCAGGAAATTTCAGAAAAATACAAGGGCGCGTTTAACATCCGGCTGGCAACGCTCAAGCAGGCGGCCCAAACGCTTTCGGGCGGCAACCAGCAAAAGGTGGTGCTGGCCAAATGGATGGAAATGAAGCCGCAGATCGTACTCTTCGACGAACCTACGCGCGGCATCGATATTGGCGCAAAAACTGAGATTTACAACATTATGAGTGAGCTCGCGGAGCAGGGCGTTGCGATTGTAATGGTTTCCTCGGAATTGCCCGAGCTCATCAGTGTGACGGACCAGGTTCTTGTGATGTGTGAAGGGAAAATGGCCTGCGTGATAGACCGTGAGCTGGCCACGCAGGAGCACATCATGGCATATGCCGCCGCGCAGTTATAAAAAGGAGTAAAAAAGCATGCTGGACAGAAAACAAAGCATCGGACAAACGCTGATTAAGTTTCGCACCATACTGATATTGATTGCGCTCGCAGCCATATTTACCGCGCTCAAGCCGATCTTCCTGCACCCCACAAACCTTTTGAATATGATGAAGCGCATGAGTTATGTGGCCATCACCGCTTATGGCATGACGTTCATCATAACGCTTTCGGCCCTGGATATCTCCGGCGGCTCCATCGCCGCGCTGGTAGGCGTTTGCCTTGCGTTTTTGCTCAACAAGGGGATAGCGCTTGTCATTGGCTTGCCCGGCGTCATCCTTCTCGCTCTTTTGCTGGGGTATATCAATGGTTTCATTACCGTAAAAGGGAAAATAGCGCCATTTCTTGTCACACTGTCCACCATGAATATCTACCGGGGCATTGCGCTGACGTTGACCGCGGGGCGTACCGTCTCCATCAAAAATCAAGGATTTACGGATTTCTTTGGAAACGGATCTCTGCTCGGCGTTATTCCAATGCCGCTGATTCTGATGATCCTGCTCTTTATCCTCTGTTGGTTTTTGTACCATAAGACCAAGTTCGGCTTCTATTGCCGCTGCATTGGCGGCAATGAGGAAGCGGCAAAGGTAGCGGGCATCGATGTAGACAAGATCAAACTGATGTCCTACACGTTTAACGGATTTCTTGCTTGTTTCGCGGGGCTGATCCTGTCCGCGCTGATGAATGCCGGGATACCCGATATCGGCTCCGACCTCTCGATGGACGCCATCGCCGCGGTCGTGCTGGGCGGCACCGCAATTGCCGGGGGTCTGGGCACCATGTGGGGCACCGTCGGCGGTACGTTTATTATAGCAATCCTGAATACCGGCCTTTCCCTGCTGGGCGCACAATCCCAGGTGCAGATATTGGTCAAGGGGATTGTGATCATACTCGCGGTTTTGATGGACAACGCGTTTAAAGCGCGCACGGTGGTTGTGAAAAAATGATTTGGCCAACGGATGGTCAAAGGAAATAAAAGAAGGAGAGGAAACAGAAAACATGAGAAAAATGCTAGCTTTGGTTCTGTGCCTGCTGATGGCCGCAAGCGTGGTTGCATGCGCCGCCCAACCCCCTGTAAGCAATACGGAAGCGCCTTCCGCTCCCACCACAGCCCCGGAACAGCCCACCTCGGCGCCTGCGCCGTCTGACGGCCCGAAGGGAAATCCCAACGTAGCCGATTTTACCTATGTCGAGCCGGCGGGCAGCACATTTGATGTGAGCAAGTACTACAACGACCTGGGGGTAGAGTGCGATTTTACACTGCGCGCGACAGGCGGCACGGTAAATGTGCCCGATGTGGCGAGCACGATGCCCAAAGCGAACAAACCCTATAAGATCGGCTTCTCGGTCTACTATACGGTAGACGAAGTGGGGGCCATGCTGCTCGATACCATGAAGACATACGCGCAGATCTGCGGCGTGGAACTGCTGGTAAACGATGCGAATTATGATCAGAATGCGCAGAACCAGGCTGTAGAGCAATGGATCCTTGAGGGGATTGACGGCGCGATCATCGCCCCTTGCGACTTTACCGGCGTCAAGGGCGCGCTTGATGCGCTCAAGGCGGCAAATATTCCTGTTGTTACGCTCAACCCGGCGCTTGCGGGAGAAGCGGATGCCGTCGTGATGTCTGAGTGCATGGAGCAGGGCGCTATGGCGGCACAGCTGCTCATCGATCACCTCAAGGCAAACAATTCCCCGATGGAAGGCGTCATCGTCTATCAGACACTGCCGTTTGTACATCCCAACGCCGCTACCCGCGCAAAAGGCTTTAAGGATGCATTCGCCCAATATCCCGGCATCGAAATTGTGGAACTCACCGGTATAGCGCCAGAAGAGCATTACACCGCGTTTGAGGGGGCCATGATGAATTACGGCGATAAGCTCATAGGAGCCTTCGGCCTCTATGCCTCGGCCACCATCGGCATGATGAATGCCAAAAAAGCGGCAAACAGCAGCGTACCAATCACCTCTATTGATAACGACAAAGTCATACTTGAGGGCATCTACAACGGCGATCTGCTGGGCTCGTGCTGCTATAGCTCCACCTCGCCCGCGATCTGGTGCATGAACCAGATGGTGAACAAGCTCAACGGAGAAGAAATTCCCAGCGCCATCTTTTATCCGAACACCAATGTAACCAAGGCAAATGTGGAAGAGATGTTCGAGTTCTACTACAACGGGAAGACCCTTGCAGACTACATCGCCGGCGCAGCCAGCTAACACATTTTGAGCAAAGGCGGGGTAGATTCTGCCCCGCCAAATATATGCTACAGGAGAGAAATCAGCCATGAAGAACATCCCGGAACTCATCGTTATGCTCACGCACAATGACAGGACGGTGGAAAACGCCATCGAGATTTTTGAATCCGCCAAGGATGCTCCGGCAACCTATTGGGGATTCAAGGAGGTTGGGCTGCCGGAAGACCAGATGAAGATCCTGGTCGGCAAAATGAAAGCGGCGGGCAAGGTCACCTGCCTTGAGGTTGTGGCATATACGGAAGAGGATTGTCTGGAGGGCGCTAAGATTGGCGTGCGCTGCGGCTTTGACATTTTGATGGGTACCCTGTACTTTGATTCGGTCAAAGCGGTTGCGGATCAGGCCGGTATGAAATATATGCCGTTCGTCGGAAAAATATCCGGGCGTCCGAGCGTGCTGGATGGTACAATTGAGGGTATGATCGCGGAGGCCAACGGCCTGGTCGAAGAAAAAGGCGTGGTAGGTTTTGATCTTCTCGGATATCGGTTTACCGGAGATGCGATAAAACTCAACAGCGAGTTCGTAAAGAACGTGAAGGCGCCCGTTTGCCTGGCGGGCAGTGTCGCAAGCTTCCAGCGGCTGGACGAGGTAAAGGCGACCGGCGCATGGGCGTATACCATTGGCGGCGCATTCTTTGACAAGAAGTTCGCAGATGCCTCTTTTGGCAATCAGATCAAAATTGTTGTGGACTATATGAACAGATAGCAGCTCAAAGAAGGAGGACACTTATGAGAGTATTGGCTTTTGGAGCGCATCCCGACGATATCGAATTCCGTATGGC
>JAEYLA010000182.1 GCA_023461495.1 Bacillota bacterium
GCTCTTTATAATACTGCACAAGCGACAGATAAGCGTTCAGTTGCATTCCCGGCAAATTCTCAAGCGCAAACAGTTCCGCAAGACGCAGGACTGCGTTCTGATACGCTAAAAACTGTTGGGCATGGCCCGCGTCCCTTGCAATACCGGCAAGGCCCAGAAGCGCCGTCTGGCACGCATGCACGCCGCGCAGCAGGCACCGCTCATAGAGCTCCTCCGCCTTCTCCGTTTCGCCTTTCTTTAAATAAATCACGGCCAACGTGGGGTCAAGCTCGCCTTCCAACCCGTCCGTGGAAGTGCGCATCTGCTCCTCTGCAAGATCAAACTTGCCGCTTTTCACGTAAATTGTGGCCAGCATGCGCCGGGCAAGGGCGCGCAGCTTGGCATCATCGGATGTTGCCGCGGGCCTGCAAAGCGCAATGGCAGCCTCCAGATACGCCTGTTGCTGTTCCTTTGGCGCGCCCGAAACGTACAGGGGAATGAGTGTGCCAATATGGAGCTTGAGCGCATTATCGTTGGGATACCGGCTCAAATACGTTTCGCATAGCGCATAGCCTTCTGCAAACGGCCCTTTGTCAAACATCTCCGCGCATTGCGTAAAAATGCGCTCCAATTCCTCGGGCGCAAGCGCCGTGGAGAATGCAAAGAGGTTGTCGATGCTCGTCTCCAGCCTGCGGGCAATAGCTGGCAGCAGGGCAATGTCCGGGCAGCTTTTGCCGCTCTCCCATTTGGATACCGCAGCGATGGATACGCCCACCGCGTTCGCCAGTTCCTCCTGCGTCATGTTGTTTTGCTTGCGCAGCAGCCGGATGGTTTCTCCAATCGCCTGTTCCATGCTGTTTCTCCTTTTTGTTTCTGTATACACGATACCGCTTATCCACAGCATCCACAAGCGACTGTGCCGCAAAAAACAAGGGCGCTTTTCAACCAATGGTTGAATGCGCCTGTTCTGTATCCGCTATTCGCTGTAAATCTGCATGGGGCCGCTCACACAGGCGGCAATAGAGGCTTCTATGATCTGTTCCGCAAGCCCCGTATCCCGCGCCGCAATCGCCTCAAACAGCCGCGCCGCATTCTGGTACAGCGCCGATACGCCATACTTGATGCAAAAGCGCTCCCAGAGGCTTAGTATGGGGGCTTTAAAGGAATAATAGATCAGCGGTACGAGCGTATTGCCGGAAATGAGGGCAAGCTCATGGTAGAAGGAAAACGCGGCAGCCGCCGCACTTTCAGGCGTGTCCGTTACCTGGAGCGTTGTTAGGTGCGTACGAAGCCTTGTGGTTTCCTCATCCGTAATCTTTTGTATTGCATGCTGTGCCGCAAGCCGGTCAATCACTTCCTTGATTTCTAAGATGGAGCGGATGTCGTCCCGCTGCAGCCTTCCGCCATTGTATTTCATGATGGAAAGCAGTGTATCCGCCGTACCCTTCCTGCGGTAATCCGCCACAAACGTTCCCACGCGCGGACGCACCTCTAAAAACCCCTTGCGCTCCATTTCGTTCAGCCCCGCGTTGACAACGGCGCGGCTGATCTGCATGCTCTGCGCCAGCTCCCGTTCCGGCGGAAGCTGCGTGCCGATAGCAAGCCTGCCCGATAAGATCATATTTTCCAGTTCCTGTACGAACAATTCCTTTAGGGATGGCGCGCTTAGCTTGGCAAACTGCATGGATGCTTTTCCTTTCTGACCGTGGTTCAACCACATACCACAAGCAATTTTACCACGCTATTCCTCCAAAAACAACCTCCCCTACGGGTTATAAAAGTGCCTGAATATATAAAGTTTTAAATTCATTGACGTATAATTAACAATTATGCTATACTGTGTACGCCAACTGGTTCAACCAGAGCCACATATCTTTCGCGCCGCCCGGCGGCCTCATTCACAGGTTTCCATGTTTTCTGAAATCGGTCAAGGAGGGTTGAACGATGTTCTTATTTGAAACAATTCCCTGGTACACATGGCTGATGTTTTTAGGCGTCACGCTCGGACTGATTCTTTTGAACGAGTTTTCCCGCATCAACAAGTGGACGGCGCTTGCCTGCTTTATGCTGCTGCCGCTTCTGTTAACCATTTTTGTTTGGCCCAGGACGGCGGGGGTGGGATCGAGCACGGGCACCTGGTTCCACTGGGTCAAGGTCTATTCCGCGCTTGCGGGATGTCTGGGCTTTCTGCTCATCCGTATGGTGCCCAAGGTGGAAAAGAGCAAGTTCCGCGTCATTTTTCCGCCGCTGATCCTCGCCGTCAATATTCTGGAGGCCTGCATCCGCGATTTTGAATGCTTCAACCTCAGCGGCATGATCGACGGCGTCATGATGGTGGGCGGTCCGTGGAACATTATGAACGGTGTTGCCGGTATCTTAAACATCGTCACCATTTCGGGCTGCATGGGCATCTATATCAGCCGGGACAAACGGCGGGACATGATGTGGCCGGATATGCTCTGGTTCTGGGTGATCGCCTATGATCTTTGGAACTTTGCGTATGTGTACAACTGCGTATCGGACCACTCCTTTTACGCGGGTGCGGCGCTGTTGATCGCCCCGACAATCGCGGCGTTCTTTATTAAAAAAGGCGCATGGCTGCAGCACCGGGCGCACACCTTGGCGTTCTGGATGATGTTCACCATGGCGTACCCAACGTTTGTGGACGATACCATATTCGCCGTGAAAGCCAGCCATAGTCCCACTGCGCTCTTCACGGTCAGCGCCGTTTCGCTCGCCGCCAACATCGCGGTGCTCGTGTACGCCGTTTACCGCATGCGCAAGTACAAATTGAACCCGCTCAAGCAGGAGATGTACACCGATCTTACGGCTTACAGGGAAGTCGCGGCAAAGGGTATTTCGTTATAAGTACTTTTCATTGATAAAGGTCTTTTTACAGGGGTTTCACCCCTGCACCCCACCAAAGAAACATGTCCCTTTGAAATCCCTGATAAGGAGCGCTCTTATATAGCGCGTTCCTTGAAATGGGTTTTTAGGGCCGTTAGCCCTAAACGGGGGGATGGGGGGCAGCGCCCCCAACGTCCCTTCATATAAAGAGGGGCCGACGTTTTCACGACAAGTTACGATCATTTCATAAGAAGGGAACAGCAAGCATGGACGTAAAACTAAAGGTACTGGAGTTTGCCAACAAGGTCAGCAGAAAGAAGATGGGGTCAAAGGACGGCATTACCGCGGCCGATCCGGAATACCGCATTTTAGAGCCGGTCGTGACGGATGAGATGGCGTCGGTCGCACTATGTCTTGACTTGCGTGTGCCAAAGTCCGCAAAAGAGGTCGCAGCGCTGTGCGGAAAATCCGTGGAGGAAACGGCGAAGGTTTTGTGGGAGCTTGCCATGGTGGGCGTCGCTATTGTCAACACCATCGACGGCGAGGACAAATACTGGTACGATACGTGGATTCCCGGCATCATGGAGATGATGGTCAACAACAAGGAAAATGTGCGCAAATACCCGCAGATCGCGGAGTCCTTTGAAGCCTATGGCCGCAGGCGCGGCCCGATGACGGCGGGCAATTTCCCGGTAGGCCTTGGGCTGATGCGCGTGATCCCCATCGAACAATCCATCATGGGCGAAACTCGCCGCGCCTCCTATGAAGAGCTCTCCCGCTACCTCAACGAAAACGAGATTTTCTCCGTGTCCGATTGCTCCTGCCGCACCGCGCGCGAGATCATGGGGGAGGGCTGCGGGCACTTAAAAGAGGATATGTGCATCCAGATGGGCCACGGCGCGGAATATTACATACGCACCGGCAGGGGTCGGCAAATCACCCGCGAGGAAGCGTTCGCAATCATTGAGCGCGCGGAAAAGAACGGCCTGGTGCATCAGATTCCCAATATCGACGGCGCTGGCAAGACGCACGCCATCTGCAACTGCTGCGGATGCGCCTGCCTTTCGCTGCGCAGCGCGGAGATGTTCTTAAATCCGGACATGGTGCGCTCCAACTATGTCTCCCATGTGGACGCGGAAAAGTGCGTCGCCTGCGGCGAATGCGTGACCGGCTGCCACGTCAACGCGTTAAGGC
>JAEYLA010000183.1 GCA_023461495.1 Bacillota bacterium
GGGGAGACGCAGCGGCGTCCCCCTGCCCGAGGTGGAACTGCGGCAAAGAACAAACTTTATCCGGTAAACGTATGGATTACGTTATAGAAACGCCCCGGCTCGGACTGCGCCGCATACAGGAAACGGATTTTGACGCCCTGTACGCGTTTTTAGGAGACCCGGAAGTGATGTATGCATGGGAACACGGATTTTCACAAGAAGGTGTGCGGGCGTTTATAGCAAATACAATGCGGCGTTACCATGAGGACGGCTTTGCCCATTTTGCCGCAATTGAAAAAGCAAGCGGAACCCTGATCGCCGCAATCGGCCCGATTGTGGAAGTGGTGGAGGATTTCCCCTATATTGGTCTTGGCTATATCCTCCATAAAGGCTACTGGGGCATGGGCTATGCTTTGGAGGGCGCCGCCGCCTCTATGCAGTACGCGTTTGACGTACTGGGCGCAGAAAAAGTGATTGCGGAAATCCGCCCTGAAAACCTTTCCTCCCAAAGAGTCGCACAGACACTTGGAATGACGGTGGAGCGGGAATTCGTAAAGCACTACCGCGGAACGGACATGCCGCACCTGATCTACAGCAAAACAAGCGAATCACTACGCCCTTTGGGGGTGCATGATTTCGCTTGACTGTACGACCTGCCTGCCGTATTGTGAAGGTATACAAAACCATTGTCGGGAAAAGGAGGTATTTGGAATGGAACACAGCGGCACGCCGGCCCAGTTGCAGCACCCCGCTGAAGCGTTGTTTCACGCCGTAGCGGGACAAGCGTTCTTTATTTGCCTGCAGCCCAGATATCTTCTGCCCGGGCTCTCCATCGTCGGCGCGGAAGCGCTGCTCAGGTGGAACGACCCGCCGCACGGTATCCGGTTCCCGCGGGAATTCATCGGGGCGGCGGAGCACTATGGGTATGCGGAAACGCTCGACCTGTTCGCGCTTGAGCAGGCCTGCCTGTGCATTGCACAGTGGCGGCAAGCAGGCGTCGCCGCCGTTCCGGTAAGCGTAAACATCTCCACCCCTTCACTCTATGCGCCGGGATTTGTGAGCGCCGTGAAGGATTGCATCCGCAAACATGAGGTGCCGCCCGAGCTTTTGATATTTGAATGTTCCACCGCACAGGCGCAGGAGCATCCCGTGGCGCTCTTCAAGGCCATCAAGCAATTCCATGCGTTCCATTGCGAATGCGTGATTGACGGATATCAAAAAGACGTCCTGCTCCTGGAGCGCCTTTTAGCGTTTGAGATTGACGCCGTAAAATTTCACTGCGGCGGCCTGCGCCCGGAAGATACGGAGTCCTTTGCCGCGTGCCTGGAAACGCTTTCTGCCGCACGGCAAATGAAACTGCCGCTGATTGTAGAAGGCGTGGAGGATGAAGCGCAGCTCAACGCGCTCATCGCCGCGGGCTGCACGCAGGCGCAGGGCTTCGCGTTAAGCGCGCCCGTGACCACCCAGCTGTTTTTGAAAATGCTTCAGGCGTAAAAGCGAATAAAAAAAACCGCAGCTGCAATTTCAAACAGCGGCAAAGTGACGAGGTCACTTTGCCGCTGTTTTTTGTCGTGTTAAGCCGCCAGCTGCTCCAGCGCCTGATCCGTGCTCCAGTAGAAGTGATCCTGCCCAACCCGTTCGATCAGGTCCAGCCGCTCAAACATCTCCTGTACCGGCGGCTGTACGCTTGCAAAATAGACGGCAGTACCGTTGCCCATCAGCCGGGCACAAATATCCTGGAGCGCCTGCACACCGGAAAGATCGGCCATGGATACGCCGCGCAGTGAGAAGACCACCTGCTCCTTACCGGCAAGCGCCGTGAGCGCATCCTCCATCCGACGTACAGAGCCGAAATACAACGGCCCCGTCATATACACAACGCTTGTGTGCAAAAGCTTCTCCGTAAACGCGGCGCCGCCCTTTAGCTTTGCCGGGATAACGTCGCTGACCGTGACCTGCATATTGGAGACCTTGACGACAAATGTCATCACTGAGAACAGCACGCCGATGACGATGGCCACTGTAAGGTCAAACACCACCGTACAGACCATGGTGATAGAAAACTGGAGGATGGCGCTCATAATCCGTTTGCCGAATATCTCCTTTATCGCGTGCCATTCGTTCATGCGCCATGCCGTCATGATCTGTACGCCTGCAAGCGCGCACAGCGGAATCTTGGATATAATGCTGCTCATCGCAAACATGGAGACCAGCAGGATAACGGAATGGATGATGCTCGTCAGCCGGGTTTGCCCGCCTGCCTTGACGCCGACGCTGGTGCGGGAGATGGCGGATGCCGCAGGCACGCCGCCAAAGAACGGCAGCACCATGTTGCCAATGCCCTGGGCAATCAGTTCCTGAGAAGGGTCGAACTTTTCACTTTTCATGCGCCCGGCGCTTGCCCCGCAAAGCAGACCCTCAATCATCCCCAGCGCGGCGATACTGACGGCAGGCATGATGAGCCCCCGAAGCGCCCTGAACTCGAGTGTGGAAAACGTAAGCCGTTCTCCCAGCAGCAGCGTGCGGGGAATTTCGCCCACGCTTGCAACGGGAAGCTGCAGCAGGATATTACACGCCGTGGCAAGTATGATCGACATCAGCGACGCTGGGCAGACTTTGGCCCACTTCTTGGGGTAGAACGCCATCAAAAGAATAACGGCAAGGCCAACAATCAGCGCAGTCGGGTTAAACGACTGCGGCAGCGTGAAGTAGCTTGCGATGCGCTCAGCGGCTTCCTCTCCGGCCGAGGTCAGGCCGGTTAAATGATTGATCTGCCCGAGCATGATGACGACGCCGATACCAAAGGTAAAGCCCGTGATGACGGGCAATGGAATAAAGGAAACGATATCCCCCAGCTTACATATGCCCGCAAGCACCAGCAGGATACCCGACAGCAGGCACGCTAAGAAAACGCCTTTTAATCCATATTGGGCAGAAATCGGCAGCAATAGGGCAGCCATTGCGACCGTCGGCCCAGGAATCTGATAGGAACTGCCGGACAGCAGCCCGATTACAAGCCCTGCAATGATGGCGGTCACAAGCCCGGCCGCAGCGGAAGCGCCGCTGCTCACCCCAAAAGCCAAAGCAAGCGGAAATGCCCCCGCCGCCACAGTTACCCCTGCCAAGATATCTTTGCTGAACCGTTTTGCGTTGTACCCCGCAAACTCACACTTGAGCATCCCTGCAAACCCCTGCAGCAGCCGCACGACAACTTCCTCCCGTTTGATATCACACAACATATTTCTTGCTTTTTTAAATTTTGCACACTTTCGCCATTATAGCACAGCGGATATATACGTCAATGCCGTATCAGGAAAGCCAATTTCCCCGCCCAAAACGCGGGGAATGCTTCGCCTGTGTTTCGGAATGTTTCCCGTGTTTGCGCGCCGCATACAGATGCGTTATAATTAGCTTGAGTTTTTATGCGCGGCGCTGCCTTGCATAGTAACAAAAGTGTGCAAACGATTGGACGGAGGTGCGGGTTTGGCAAAGAGAAGGCCTAAAAAGCGCAAGGAGGCAGAGCAATCGCGCCGGGAAATCTGGGGCGTGGTGCTCGCTGCAATCGGCGTTTTTCTCGGCGCTTGCATCTATTTTGGACAGGCCGGTATCATTGGGGACGCCATCCGGTCCGTTTCCTATGGGCTGGGCGGCCTGTTTGCGTACGCCCTGCCGCCCGTATGCGTCATCGGCGGCATCGCATTGATCGCCGTGGCGGATCAAAAGCCGAGAAAGGGCCGCACTGCACTTGTGTTCACCGGCATCTGGTTTGCGCTTGCCCTGTTGCATGTGATCGCACGGCCCATATTGGGGGAGACTTCCTTCCTCCTTTATGTAAGGGACGCTTATGTCTATGGAACGGCGCAGCTTTCGGGCGGCGGCGCTTTAGGCGCAATGCTGTCCTACCTGCTGCTGCTCTTAACCGGCGAAGCGGGCTCCTATATTTTCCTGATCGCGGGCATTTTGATCATCGTCCTGCTTGTCACAAGCATTTCGCTGCGCAAGACCGGGCAGCAGGTATCCGCCAAAATGAAAGAAGGCATCCAGCAGGTGGCGCAGGCGCGCGCAGCGCGGCGCGATCTTTACACCGCGACCATCGATGAAGAAGAAATGCTCCCCGCTCCCCGCGCACGCAAGCCCGCCCGCAGGCGCACGCAGCAGAAGGAAGACGGGTTGAGTTTTATGCCCATAGAGGGGCCGCTGCAAAAAAAAGCGGCGGTTCCCGAAATAGAAGAGGCGGAAGACCCGTTTATCCCGCCCATAATGCCGGTTGCCCCTGTGTCCATTCCGCAGCCGCCGCCCATATTCATGGAAACGGAACCGGATATGGAGGATTTTCCGCCGTTTGAGCCGGATGATTTTGCGGCGACGCCGTTGCGCTCCCCCAAAAAGCCCATGCCGGAGCCGCTGCCCTTCTCCCCTTCCGCACCGCCGCCCGTGCAGGTAAAGCTGAACATGGAGACGGAGCAGAAGATAGCGCCGCCCATAGCCCCGCTGCCGCACGAACAGGCCCTGCCGTATGTGCCGCCCTCCTTCAGCCTGTTGAACCCCTCCCCTCCAAGCTATGCGCGCAGCAATGAATCGCCCGCGGAAAAGGGCAAGCTTCTGGTGAATACGCTTGCAAGCTTCAATGTTTCAGCAAGGGTGGTCAACATCAGCGTCGGCCCCGTCATCACGCGCTTTGAGCTTGCGCCCGCGCCCGGCGTGCGCGTCAACCGCATCACCGCGCTTTCGGACGATATTGCGCTGGCGCTTGCAGCGCCCCGCGTGCGCATTGAAGCGCCCATCCCCGGGAAGGCCGCCGTAGGTATCGAAGTGCCGAATAAGGATACCGTAACAGTGGTGCTGCGGGATGTGGTGGACAGCAAGGAGTTTGCTGCGGCAAAGTCCCCCATCACGCTTGCCTTAGGCAAGGACATCGCCGGAAAGGTGATTGTTGCCGACCTTGCGAAGATGCCGCATCTTCTGATTGCGGGCGCAACAGGTTCGGGCAAAAGCGTATGCATCAACGACATCATCATTTCCCTCATCTATAAATGCGCGCCTTCCGATCTCCAGCTGATCCTGGTCGATCCCAAGGTGGTGGAACTTTCCGCATTCGGCATCCTGCCGCACCTGAAGGTACCCGTCGTCACCGACCCCAAGAAGGCCGCGGGCGCAATCGCGGGCGGTGTCAGGGAAATGACGGAGCGCTACAAGCGCTTTGCAAAGGTCGGCGCGCGCGATCTGGAGCGGTATAATGAACTCCAGAAGGACCCCAAAGAAAAGCTTCCGAAGCTCGTCATCATCATAGACGAACTTGCGGATTTGATGATGGTCGCCCCGGATACGGTGGAAGACAGCATCTGCCGCATCGCGCAGCTCGGGCGCGCGGCGGGCATCCATTTAATTGTTGCCACCCAGCGTCCCTCGGCGGACGTCATTACGGGCCTTATCAAAGCAAACATCCCTTCGCGCATCGCGTTTGCGGTTTCCTCAGCTATCGACTCGCGCATCATACTCGACTCCGGCGGCGCTGAAAAGCTGTTGGGCCGCGGCGATATGCTCTTCCACCCCAATGGCGCCGGCAAGGCCGTGCGCGTGCAGGGCGCGTATGTTTCGGATGAAGAGGTGGAGCGGATCGTACAATACTTCAAGTCCCAGGCGCTTACGCCTGAATTCGACGAGCAGTTAATTGAGGAAATGGATGTAGCGGAAGGTTCCGGCGCACAGGGCAACGGCAAGCAGGAAGATGAACTCTTGGGAGAGGCTGTGCGCATCGTATTGGACAGCGGGCAGGCTTCCATCTCCATGATCCAGCGGCGGCTGCGCGTAGGCTACGCCCGCGCCGCAAGATTGATCGACATTATGGAACAACACGGCTATGTCAGCGGCTTTGACGGCGCAAAACCAAGGAAGCTTCTGATCACCCGCACGCAGTATGAACAACTATTCGGCAACCAGCCCGACACAAGTGAGGATATGGATGAGTGACATCGGCGTTATCTCTTTAGGCTGCTCCAAGAACCGCGTGGATACCGAGCGGATGCTCGGCATCTTGGAAAGCGCGGGCCACCGCATTGTAAACGAACCGGAAAAAGCGGAGGTGCTCATTGTAAATACCTGCGGCTTTATCGAACCCGCCAAGCAAGAAAGCATCAACACCATATTGGAAATGGCGGCCTACAAAAAGAA
>JAEYLA010000184.1 GCA_023461495.1 Bacillota bacterium
CTGCACGTTGGGCGCCCATGCGCGCTTGGTCTTGCGGTTGGAGTGGCTGACAAGGTTACCGGACATCGTGCCTTTTTTGCACACTTCGCAATACTTACCCATTCTGTTACACCTCCTTGCCGTAAAGAACCGTAGCCGGTCAAAATCAAACAAACGTATTCTACCATTTGAAGCCCGCTTTTGCAAGAAGAATTTCTTTTTGCAGCCGCGCGCGGCAAAAGCGCCCAACTACGGGAAGTTTTATAAAGCGTTACTCAATGCATGCTGGGGAAGCCCGTCTGCCGCAGCGCTTCATAGAGCACGATGGCGGCCGCGTTGGAAAGATTTAAAGAACGCAGCCCCTCTCCCATGGGAATGCGTATGGCATCCTTTGTGCGCCTGTCTAAGAGCGTTTGGGGAAGCCCCGCGGTCTCCTTCCCAAACACCAGGAAATCCCCGTCCTGATAGCGGGCGTCCGTATAGCATTGCGTTGCGCGCGTAGAGCACAGAAAAAAGCGCGCGTCCGGGTATGCAGCCTCAAGCGCCTCAAAACTGTCGTGGTAGCGGATATCAAGGTAATGCCAGTAATCAAGCCCGGCCCGTTTGAGCTTTTTGTCATCAATGGCGAACCCGAGGGGGCGCACCAAGTGCAGCACGCTGCCTGTTACGGCGCAGGTACGGGAGATGTTTCCCGTGTTTTGCGGGATTTCCGGCTCTACCAGAACGATATGGAACATGGCGGAACGCTCCTTCTTGTTTCGCACCCGTTTAGAATGCGCATAAATGGGAAAGAAAGCAGCATGGATGCACGGGATATTGTAGCATGCCGGACAAAATAAGCAAACATTTTGTAACATTTTTTATCGGCGGCGAGTAATGTTTCCATTGCCGTAAAAAGTGGTGTATAATGTGGATACATGCGGGATTCCGCAAAAGTTTTGCTGAATTGGATTTTTGAAGGAGCAAGAAATGGATCAACTCAGGCGAGGCCAGCGCAGTATGTCCAGGAACGACGGGCCGCAGTTGCCTAATTATATGAAACAACCCATGCAGTCTTCCGTACGCAATTCTTATGCGGCCATAGCGCGTGGCGGCAGCGCGCCGCGTACACCTTCCACGCGTACCGCTCCCGCACAGCAGCCGGGCGGCGCAAGGACGGGCGGCAGTTCCGGCGGCTCCGGCGGTGGCAGGAAAAAGCGCGGGCCAACGCGTTCACAGAAGCTGATGCGCCTTGCGTTGGGCGTTCTTGGCGTGATGGTGGCGGCGCTCGCCGTTGTGCTGCTTCTTAACGGCGGCGAAAAAGAAGACCCCACCATGATCGAATACATGAACAGCGATACGAAATTTTTTAACGGCATAGCCGTTGAAGGCGTAGCGCTTGGCGGTATGGAAATGGAAGCGGCAAAGCCCCTTGTGGAGCAGGCCGTTCAACAGAAGCTCAACAGCGTGTCCATCACGCTCCAGCATTCGGACAAAAGCTGGACGCTGACGGCTGCGGATATGCATATGACTGCCGACACCGATGCGGCGCTCACCAAGGCCATGGCGTTCGGGCGCGAAGGCACGCTCAGCGAAAACGCGCAGGCGCGCGAAGAGCTTGAAGGGGGCAAAACATTCCCCGTGACCCTCACGCCGGATCGGACTGCGATCGTAAACCGTTTGGTCACGATTGCTTCCGAGGCGAATCAGGCGCCGGTGGAACCGCACCTGGTTCCGACGCTCTCCGAAGACAACAAGCAGGATTTTGAACCTGTAGACGGGCAGGACGGTCTTGCGCTCAACGCCGAGCAAACGGCGGATGCCATTATTGCGGCAATCACGCAAAAGCAGCTCCAAACCGTGATCGACCCGGTATTTGATACCATACCGCCGACGATGACGCTTGCGTTCCTGCAGCAGAATACCGAACGCATCTCCACGTTTACCACACGGTTTCCGCAGAGCAGCTCCGATGAAATCGTGAAAAACCGCGTATTCAACATCAAGAAGGCGGCGGGCATCATCAACGGCTATACGGTGCAGCCGGGAGAAGAATGGAGCTTTAACGGCTGGGTCGGCCCGCGTACGGCAAAAACGGGCTGGAAGGAAGCCAACGGCATCAGCGGCGGCAAGGAATATACGCTGCAGGCCGGCGGCGGCATCTGCCAGGTCAGCACCACGCTTTATAACGCGCTCTTGTGCGGTAATGTCCCCATTACGGACCGCAAGGCGCACTCCATACCCTCCACGTATGTAGATAAGGGGCTCGACGCAACGGTGGATACCAGTGGAATTGATCTGAAGTTTAAGAACGATACCGATGCGCCGATGTATCTTTTTGCATACATCACGCCGGATGCGAAGAGCAGCAAGTATCTGAACATCACGGTGTCCATTTACGGCAAGCCGATGCCCAACGGCGTTACCTATAAGGCGCGCAGTGAAATCATCGAAACGACGCCGCGCACGGAAATCAAATATGTGGACGATCCCGCCATCCCCATCGGCTATCAGCTGGAGAAGATCAAGGCGCACGACGGCTTTAAGGCCAAAGCGTATTTGGAAAAGTATGTGGACGGCAAGCTTGTCGAAACCAAGGAACTGTATGAAGACAAGTACCGCGGTAACGACGCGGAAGTGCACGTCGGCACAGGCGATCCTGCGACGGTGCCCATACCCGATGGCGCGGTCCCCATTGCCGGTGGCGGCGCGGCGCCTGAAGGCACCACGCCCGTAGAGGGCGGGCAGGACAATGCGGGTGCGGAAATTCCAACGCTGCCTGCAGCATAATCCGGCTTTCTTATGAGCATCTGCCGCTTGAGTAACGATCAGGCGGCTTTTTTCCGGTAACGGCCTATATTAGGGGGAGCGCTATGAAGTGGATTGAATTTGCGGTATATACGACGGATGCGGGACTTGACCCGGTGGCGGCGGCGCTGACGTCTGTCGGACTTGATCAGCTGGCCATAGAGGAAAGCAGCGAGAGTGTTGCGGCCTTTTTGGAGCACGCTGCGCCCAATTGGGACTTTGCGGACGCCGTTGCGCTTGCTTCAAAAAAAGGCCCGTGCGTCAAAGCGTATCTTGCGGAGCTGCCGGAAAACGAGGCGCTTTTGCATGCGGCGCGGGAAGCGGTGGCCGCGTTGGGGCGCATGGAACAGGTTGTCGGCCTTGGGACGCTTGCGGTAAGCGAAAATAGCATCGATGAAGAGGATTGGGCAAACAACTGGAAGCAGTATTATAAGCCGCTGCCCATTGGGAAACGGCTGCTTGTCTGCCCTTCCTGGGAAAAGGAAGGGCTTTCTCCCGATTTGCGGCAGGGCCGAAAGGTCCTTTTGATGGACCCCGGCATGGCGTTTGGCACGGGCGCACACCACACCACGCGCATGTGCCTGGAGCTGCTGGACAAGCGGGTAAAAAAAGGGGACGTGGTGCTTGATATTGGCTGCGGAACCGGCATATTGGCAATCGCGGCGCTGCTGCTTGGCGCAGGCCACGCGCAGTGCGTGGATATCGACCCTATAGCGGAGCGCGTGGTCCATGAAAACCGCGTGGCAAACGGCATTGAAAACGCCCGCTGCACGGTGCGTACGGGCAATTTCATCGCTGATGAGCATTTGCGAAAGGCCGTGGGAAACGGCTATGACATCGTGGTTGCTAATATTGTCGCAAGTGTCATTACCGCGCTTGCGCCGTTTGTGCCGGCGCTTCTCAAAAAAGGCGGGCTGTTCATGACGTCCGGCATTATCGACGAACGTGCGGAGGAAGTGGCAACAGCGCTCGAACGCGCTGGCTTTATCATCGTAGAGCGGCTGCGTGCGGCGGAGGAAGCGCCCGAAGGCATGGAAGCTTCCGGCTGGATCGCTTTTCTGGCGCAGTGGAACGGCTGACAGGAGAAACGCGTATGGAACGATTTTTTGTGGAACCCGATGCAATACGGGGAAACACCGCAAGTATCACGGGCGAGGATGTTGCACACATCACCCGTGTGCTGCGCCTGAAACCGGGCGATGAAATCCGCATTTGCGACGGGCAGGGAACGGAGTATGCGGCGCGCCTGACGATGCTCCAGAAGCAGGAGGTGCAGGCGGCGCTTGTGGAACGGTTTGCCGTACATACGGAACCCGCGCATGCCGTGACGCTCTACCAGGGCTTGCCAAAGACGGGCAAGATGGAGGTCATCGTTCAAAAATGTGTGGAACTTGGCGTTTCTGCAATCGTGCCCATGATGACGGCGCGCTGCGTGGTCAAGCCCGATGCGGATTTTGAAAAGAAGCGCTTGCGCTACCAGCGTGTGGCGTATGAGGCCGCCAAGCAATCGGGCCGCGGCATCATACCGGCGGTCAGGCCGCTCATTACGTTCTCTCAAATCCCCTATGGCGCGCATGACCTTGTGCTGCACGCGTATGAGGAAGAAGACGCCCGCACCCTCAAGCAGGCCTTGCAGGGCGCTAAGGCGCAAAATATCGCTATCCTGATCGGCCCTGAGGGCGGGTTCACCAAGGAAGAGGTGGCGCTGAGCACGCAAGACGGCGCAAAGACGGTTACCTTGGGCAGCCGTATTTTAAGAACCGAAACCGCGGGTATGGCAATGCTTGCCATGACCTTGTATGAGCTGGAGGGCTGATTTGCCAAAGGTTGCATTCTATACGCTGGGTTGCAAGGTCAACCAGCAGGAAACCGACGCTATGCGCACCATGTTTGAAGGAGCAGGTTATGAAGCCGTGCCCTTTGAGGATACTGCGGATGTGTATGTGGTCAACACCTGCACCGTCACGCAGGTGAGCGATAAAAAATCCCGCCAGATGATTGCCCGCGCCCATGCGAAGAATCCCGCGGGGGTCATCGCCGTTGTGGGCTGCTATGCGCAGCGCGCGCCCGAGGAAGTGAAAAACATGCCGGGCGTGCAGCTGATTGTGGGCACGCAGCACCGCAGCAGGCTTGTGGAGCTTGTAGAGAACCTGCAGGAGCAGCGCGATACCGTGGAGGATATCCGCTACGCAAAAGAATTTGAAACGCTCCCCACGGTGGTGCAGAATACGCGCACACGCGTACAGCTGAAAATCCAGGATGGATGCGACCGGTTTTGTACCTACTGCATCATCCCCTATGCGCGCGGACCCGTACGCTCCCGTCCGCTTGCGGAGATCGAGGCGGAACTTTCCCGGCTGGGGGAGGCAGGCGCACGGGAAGTGGTGTTGACAGGCATCCATCTGATGAGCTATGGCAAGGATTTGCCGGAAAAGCCTTCCCTTGGGGCGGTGGTACGCGCGGCAGGCCGCGTAACCGGCATCGGCCGTATCCGGCTTGGGTCGTTGGAGCCTGCGCTTATTGACGATGCGTTTGTATCCGCGCTGCTGGAGGCCAAAGAGAAGCTGGCGCAGCAGTTCCATCTTTCGCTGCAAAGCGGGAGCGCCTCTGTACTTTCCCGCATGCGCCGCCGGTATACGCCTGAAGCGTATCAAGCGGCTGTGGAGCGGCTGCGGCGCGCGTTTCCCGGCTGCGCGATTACCACCGATATCATCGCCGGTTTCCCCGGGGAGACGGAAGAGGAGCATCAGGAGACGCTGGCGTTTACTCAGCGCATGGCGTTTGCCCGCATCCATGTATTTCCATATTCCAGACGTACGGGGACGGTGGCGGCGGAACTGCCGGATCAATTGCCCAAGGCCATCAAAGAACGCCGCGCGCATGCGCTGATTGCACTGGGCGGGCGGATGGAGCAGGCGTATCTTCTTGGCCAGGTTGGCAGCGTACAGCTTGTGCTGGGCGAAGAGTGCGACGGGGACCTCTGCGAAGGCTATACGGGCAATTATGCGCGCGTACGTTATGCAGGCGGCACGGCGGGGGCGCTTGAGCGGGTCCGGATTACGGTTGTGGAAGACGGCGTGCTTCTGGGCGCGCTGACGGAATAACACAAAATAAAGGAGGCATTGCATATGGAAGAAAGCTGCATCTTCTGCAAAATTGCGGCGGGGCAGATCCCGAGCAAAAAGGCGTATGAGGATGAACAGGTGCTCGCGTTTTATGACATCAACGCGCAGGCGCCCGTGCATGTGCTCATCATTCCCAAGAAACATGTTCCCTCGGTATTGGCATTGCAGCCGGAGGATGACGCGCTTTTAGGCCACATGTTCCGTGTGGCACAGAAGCTCGC
>JAEYLA010000185.1 GCA_023461495.1 Bacillota bacterium
CCCCCTAGACCGGCATTAACTGAACGGTGGACGCATCCTCATTGCGCAGCGCCACCACCGCCCCGCGGATAAAATACGCCTTGGGATCGCCCGAAGGCGCTTCATACAGGCAGGTGGCGCACGCGCCGGGCGTCAGCCCCATATCCAAAAGCCTCCTGCGCATCGTATCATTTGCATACAGCGCCGCAATCCGCACCACCGTGCCCACAGGCGCCTGTAACAGACTTTCCATCATACTCTTCCTGATCCTTTCATATGTTGCAGTAAATGGGCGGCCCCTTGCCCCATCGTTGCGCGGGTGCAAGGAAGTTTCCCTTATGCAATACTATGCGGCGGGGGAAAGAAGGGTGATGGTTGAAAGATGAAAAGCGAATTCCGCACGCTGGACGGTTATGACCGCATGCAAAAGCGCGACATTACGCGCACGATGGAGGATTATCTGGAGATGATCTGCCGCCTTGCGCGCATGGATCCCGTCATCCGCGTGCAGGCGATCGCGGAAAGCCTGAACGTCAAGCCTTCCTCCGTTACAAAAATGGTGCAGCAGCTTGCCGCGCGCGGATTTGTAGAATACCACCCTTACGCCTACCTCAAGCTGACGCCGCATGGAGAAGCGGAGGGGAATTATCTGCTGTACCGGCACGATGTGCTGCACGAATTCCTCTGCCTGTTGAACGGCGTCCCTGAAGACCTTGCGCAGGTGGAGCAGATCGAGCATTTTTTTGACCGCCGGACAGTGGAAAATATTGAACAGCTCGTAATACGGATGCGGGCGGAGCAGCTTGCGCCGAAGGAATAGATGCAAATAAAAAGGGGCTGCGCAAGCAGTCCCTTAAAAATCGGCTCTGCCATTTCCAGAGCATTTATCTTCTTACCATGCGGAAATACACATTCGCCGTCTGCCGGTAGACGATCAGATACGCCAGTGCGAACACCGCCGTGGTTACCAGGATGCAGCCCATGGTCAACGCCCTATCATAGAGCTGGAACGCTACAAGCATGGTGGAGATCATGTTGCTTGCCGCCAGAATATGCATCAGCGCCCCCACAAGCGGCAGGAAGAACACCCACAAAATCTGCTTGTTGATGGTATGCTTTACTTCCACATCCGGCATGCCCACCTTTTGCAGGATTTCAAAGCGCTCCTTGTCCTCCTGCCCTTCCGTGACCTGTTTGAAATAAATCATCAGTACCGTTACCGCCAGGAACAGCACGCCAAAGAACGCTCCCAGGAACAGCAGGCCCCCATATACGCCGTACCCTTCGGTGCGTGCGGAATAAATATCGCTGATGCCGCGGATTTCCCCATATTCTTTGAGCATCGCATCTTCAAATGCGGATACGAACGCCATGCCGCCCTGCTCGGTGCCCTTGATATCAAGCATCAGCATCCCGTCAAGCACCAATGCGTTTTTGAGCTGCACAAATTCGGAGTCTTCCCTGCGCACAATTTTGCCCATGTTGTTTTCCGGCGCATTTTCGGGCGTTACGAGCTTTTCCGGAGAACCCACCAATTCCACTTTGTGTTCCGGCGCAAGCTGCCCCAGCAGCGCATCCACTTTGGCATATTCAGATGTATTCAGGTTTTTCAGCGAAATGCGAAGGTCATACGGATACTGCTCCCGCAAAATTTGCTCTTGCCCAAGATAGAGCGCGGAGGTACCGGATACCGTGACGATCAGCATAGTGGAAAAAATACAGATGGTGGCAAGCCCGCGCGCGTTCTGCCGCATGCGGTGGAACATGGAGGAGATGGAAATAAAGTTTTCCGGCTTGTAGTAAAGCGCCTTGTTGCGCCTGAGGACCCGCAAAAACGCAATGCTGCCCGCGCCAAAGAGCAGATATGTCGCAATGATCACCACAAACGCCGCCGGGAAAAACAGCCCCATAGCCACACCCATGTTGTTGCAGGTGATGGCAACAAAGTATGCGCCGCCCAAAAGGATTAGTCCCATGACAGCCGAAAGCGCAACGGACTTGGACTCCTTTTCTCCCTTGTGGTCGCTTTTTAATAGCTCCGCCGTGTTCGCAACACGGATGCGAATGCCGTTATACAATGACGTTGACACAAACACGGCAAAAAACAGCAGGATGGTTCCCGCAAACGCCAGCCACGGGAGCACGAACGTGCTGCCCTCCACCGCGCGTAGCATATGCATCAGCAGCAGGAAGAGCAAACGCCCCACCACCATGCCGAGTAACATACCTGCCGCAACGCCCGTGCCAACTACAATGAGGTTTTCCCCCCGCAGCACGCGCGCAACCTGCCTCCGGTTCATGCCCAGCACGCTGTAAAGCCCAAACTCCTTTTTCCGGCGTTTGACCAGAAACGCGTTGATATAGAGCATGAAGAAATACGCGAATATGGTGAACACTACGATACCCGCCGTAAAGATCGCCTGGGCTGTCTGCCCGCCGGGCAGGTTCTTAAGCCCCGGCGAGAAGA
This sequence comes from Bacillota bacterium, assembly GCA_023461495.1. Taxonomy (GTDB): domain Bacteria; phylum Bacillota; class Clostridia; order Christensenellales; family CAG-138; genus JAEYLA01. The sequence goes on from JAEYLA010000185.1 coordinate 2,447, forward strand.
TCATGGCAAGTATCAGAAAATACACGCCGCTGATGATGGCCGTGGCTAAAAAATACGGCACATAGACCTGTCGGCTGCGCATCACGTTTGCGCGCGCCAGCTTGAAATAGAATCCCTTATTCATGTGCCGCGCCCCCATCCTCCAGCACAGCGAGGTTGTGGATGATGCGCTCATAGAACGCGCGGTTGTTGTCCTCTCCCCGGTAAAGCTGGCTGAAAATTTCGCCGTCCCGGATAAACAGAACCCGCCCCGCATGGCTTGCGGCAAGCGCGCTGTGCGTCACCATCAATATGGTACGCCCCTTTTGATTGAGCTCTCCAAACAGGTTTAAAAGATTGGCGGAAGAACGGGAATCCAAAGCCCCCGTCGGTTCATCCGCAAGCAGCAGCTGCGGGTTTGTAATGATGGCGCGGCCCACCGCCGCACGCTGTTTTTCGCCGCCGGACACCTCATACGGATATTTGTTCAAAAGCTCCGTGATGCGAAGCTCCTGCGCGATGGGAAGAAGCCGCGCTTCCATCTCCGCAACCGGCGTCCGCTTCAACACGAGCGGCAGCAGGATATTGTCCTTCAATGAGAACGTATCCAGAAGGTTGAAATCCTGAAACACAAACCCAAGGTTGTCGCGCCGGAATTCCGAAAGCTCCCGCTCCGG
>JAEYLA010000186.1 GCA_023461495.1 Bacillota bacterium
GTTATTTGGACAACCCGCCGCGCCTCTTGAAATAGTAAGGAGAGACCATGAGCAGAAGAAAAACAAAATCCGGCAGCGCTTCTACGCGCGTGCTCCGTGTTGTAGTGATCCTGTTGGCAGTGGCATGCCTTGGAGTAGGCGGTATCCTGCTGTTTGGCAGCGACCTCATTGTTCCGGTGGATGCGGAGCCGGTTGTAGAAAGCTTTGCTGAGGGGGTCAGCGTGGACGGCGTTTCGCTTGCGGGCATGACGATGGATCAGGCGCGCGAGGCGCTCAAGACGGTGGAGGAGCAGAAGACTGCGGAAATTCAGTTTGTGCTTAACATGCCCGGTGGGTCTACGACGCTGACCTATGCGGATATGAACGTCGCGTTTGATACGGATGCGGTGCTGGAGCAGGCGTTTGCTTTGGGCAACACCGGCACAAGGCGGGAGCGGGAGCAGGCAAGGGAAGAGCTTCTTGCGGCGCCCCAGGCGTTTTCCATCAGCTATACGGCGGATGTGACGCCGGTGCAATCAAAGCTTGCGGAGCTTGCAGGGAATATGCGCATGGAGCCTTCGGATGCTGTGGCAAAGCTCAAGGAGACCTATGCCATCAAGGCGGATATGTCGCCGGAGGATTTTCTGGACTTCACGCCGGGCGAACAGGGGCAGGAACTTGATGAAGCGGCCTTGATGGAAACACTCAAAGTCCGCGCGGCTGCCCATGAATACGGCGTTGTGGAGCTGCCCATACTGTACACGGAGCCTGCCGTTACGGTGGACACCTTAAAGGCGACCCTGCTCAACAGGCGGAGCGAGGCGGAGACCTCCTTTAAAAAATCCCCGTATAACCGCGAGGACCGCGTATTCAACGTAAAGCGCGCGGCATCGCATGTCAACGGGTTTGTGTTAAAGCCGGGAGAGACCTTCTCCACCAACGACACGCTTGGCCCGCGCACCTATGAACTTGGCTGGAAGGCTGCGCCCGCGTATGTGCAGGGGACCACGGAGGATCAGGCGGGGGGCGGCGTGTGCCAGGTCAGTTCAACGCTGTATAACGCGGTTGTCAAGGCGGACCTTGAAATCGTATACCGCCGCAATCATTCTAGCCCCGTCGGCTATGTCAGCAAGGGTCTTGACGCCACCATTAATACCGGGACCATTGACTTCCAGTTTAAAAACAATACGGAAGCGGACATCTACATCTTTGCGTATACCATTGATTCCGCGGACGGCAAGGTGCCCGAAGGCATGACGGACAAGACCGTACATATCGAGATATACGGTGCGCCGTTGCCGGAAGAATACAATGAAATCCGCCTCACCAGCGAAAAGCTTGAGACGGTAGCGCCCAAGGGGGAAAAGGAGATCATCGTGGATACGACCGTTGCCCCCGATTATTATAAGGAAGAGGTCGCCCGGCAGAGCGGTTCCATATGGCAGTCCTACAAGCATTACTATAAGGACGGTGTTGAAGTCAAGGTGGAACCCCTTGCAAAGTCCACCTATCGCGCGTATGCGGGTAAAATTACCGTTGGCGTGGGATATTACGCGCCGCAGGTTCCCACGATTTCCGACGGGCAGGCAGTTACGCCATAAGGGCACGGCAAGCGGTATTTATGTAAACAAAAGGTTCATGCGGGGGACACCCCGCATGTTTTCTATGAGAGGATAGGCAATGGAACAGCAGGTAAACGGCAATATCACGGGCATCCGCAACACTGTGCTTGCGGAAATCAAGCGGCTTTATGAATTTGACGTCGGGCAGGATACGTTTGCAAGCGCCGAATTGCTGGAGCATCTGAGTATTTGTACGGCTGCCATCAACCGTGAAATATCGGTCTATATCAAGCGCAACGGCGTGATTGTGGATGTGAGCGTCGGGGATTCCAACACCGTCGCCATGCCGCAGATGCGCGTTGTGCGCAATGAGGACAGGCTGGCGGGCGTCCGGTGCATCCATACCCACCCCAACGGCAGCGCGATGCTCAGTGAGGTGGATTTGGGTACGCTCAAATCCATGCGGCTGGACTGCATGGCGGCTCTTGCGGTACGGGACGGCAAGCCCGTTTCCCTGTATGCCTCCTATTTGGGAGAATGGGGCGACGACGGCTACGAGGTGCTGCTTTACGGCCCGATGCAGCCGTATCGCCTGCCCCAGCGCGCGCTGATGCGCGAAATCTATCTTGCGGACGAACGCTTAAAATCCGGCACGCACGAAACGGCGGCGGCCCGCCCGGAGCGCGCCATATTGGTGGGGCTTGAGCAGCTTGATGCCATGGACACCATGAAGGAGCTTGCGGAGCTTGCAAAGTCCGCGGGCGCACAGGTGGTGGGGCAAAGCGTACAGAAGCGCCGCAGCATCGATAACGCAACCTATATCGGCTCGGGCAAGGTGGAAGAACTTTCGCTTCTCGGAAGCGCCCTGGAGGCGGATCTGTTTATCTTCGACGATGAGCTTTCCGCCGTGCAGCTAAGAAACCTGGAGGAAGGCTTGGGCCGCCCGGTCATTGACCGGACGGCGCTGATATTGGATATCTTTGCATCAAGGGCGCAGACACGGGAAGGCCGGCTGCAGGTGGAGCTTGCGCAGATGAAATATCGCCTGCCGCGCCTGATCGGCACCGGTATGGCGCTTTCCCGCCTGGGCGGCGGCATCGGCACGCGCGGCCCCGGCGAAAAGAAGCTCGAGATCGACAGGCGGCGCATCCGCAGGCGGGTTTTTGAGCTGGAGGAAACGCTCAACGAGGTTGTCAAGCAGCGCGCGCTGCGGCGTGAGCGGCGGGAAAAGAATTTAATACCGCTGGTGGCGCTGGTGGGCTACACCAACGCGGGAAAGTCCACGCTGCTCAATGCGCTTTCCGGAAGCGATGT
>JAEYLA010000187.1 GCA_023461495.1 Bacillota bacterium
ACAACGAATTTGCTGCTCCCGTATGCGGGAAAGATTGCATAATGCTGAAAAATACGATAGGATATTATTGTATGTTTCCGCAATCGTATGCATTTTATATCGAGAACTGGGAAAACACAAACAAACAATAGCGAAAACGAGAAAAAACAACAACATAGTGGGAGGTAGCAAATGCGTAGACCGGTTACCATCGCTTCGGGGCAGTTTGGAGATTTGCCGCTGGAGGAGCTTTGCAAGCTGATGAGCGGCATTGGGTATGAAGGGATTGAGCTTGCATGTCACGCGCATGTGGATATCCATAAGGTGCTTGAGCAGGATGGGTACGCCGCGTGGGTCAAGGAGATGCTCGGCAAATACAACCTGAAAACATGGGCCATCGGCGCGCATCTGATCGGCCAGTGCGTGGGCGACGTCTGGGACGAGCGGCTTGATAACTTTGCGCCTGCAGCGCTTTCCGGGAAGCCCGAAGAAATCCGCAAATGGGCGGTGGAGGAAATGAAACTGGTGGCGCGCGCCGCGGAAAAGCTCGGCGTATCGGTCGTGACCGGCTTCCTGGGCTCGCCTATCTGGAGATACTGGTACTCCTTCCCGCAGACCACGCCGCAGATGGTGGAGGACGGGTTCCAAAGGATCAAGGAACTGTGGACACCCATCTTCGATGTGTTTGACGAATGCGGCGTAAAGCTTGCGCTGGAAGTGCATCCTACGGAAATCGCGTTCGATTATTACAGCACGCAGAAGCTGTTTGAAGTGTTTGAACACAGGCCTACGCTTGGCCTGAACTTTGATCCTTCGCACCTTGTGTGGCAGGGCGTCAACCCGTGTATCTTCCTGCGGGACTTTGCGGACCGCATCTACCATGTGCATATGAAGGACGTCAAGGTGACGCTTGATGGGCGCTCCGGCATTCTGGGCAGCCATATCGAGTTTGGCGATACGCGCCGCGGCTGGAATTTTGTTTCCCTTGGCCACGGCAACGTGGACTTTGACGGCATCATCCGCGAGCTCAACCAGATGGGCTACAGCGGCCCGCTTTCCGTGGAGTGGGAGGACAGCGGTATGGAGCGCACCTTCGGCGCGACGGAAGCGTTCCGCTTTACGCGCAACATCAACTTCAGCCCGTCGGATATCCGGTTCGATTCCGCGCTGAAGGTGGACTAGATATCTCGAATACTTTTTGCGACGTTTCTAGCGATGGATTCTTAGAAGCTTCCCAAAGGGAAGCGGGGCCGCCGCACTGTAGGTGCAAAACCGATCCGGTGAATCGGTTTTAGGCGCCCGGGTTCCGCTTGCTTACGCTCCTAAGCAGGTGTTTGACGGTCGAAAATGAGCGCCGCCGGTGGCGGAGCAAGTGAAGCGGAGATCCAGTGAGCAAGGGAGTGCAAGTGCTCTTAGGACTTGCACTCCCTTGCTCACTGTGGGTCCGTAGGCAGAGCCCGCAACGTACCCCTTTGCCGATAATCGGAAGCTCCGCTATTGGCGGAGCTTTTTGCTGCCATAAAACTCCGTTTACACAACTATGCCATTTAAAACCCGGAATAGTTCGTTGAGCACGCCCTGCGCGTCCACATCCACGCAGGCCCGTATGGTGGGGCCCGCAAAGGGGCGTCGTCGCTCGTCCACAACGATCCTGCCGCGGCAGTAGGTGCCGCCGCATTCTACGTGCGCAGGGAGGGAACGGATGGTAAACAGATCGGGCCGAAGCGCGCAGGTAACGGCGGAAGGATCGTGTAGAGGGCAGTCGCCAGAGGCGTTTTCCACCTTGTGGTAAAACCCCATATAGTGTTGTGTGGCAGCCTTAATATATTCCCAGACGGGTCGGGCCTCCGGCGTTGCTGCGGCCAGGGAAGCCTGTATCTGGGGTGTTGTCAGCCGCGTCTTGACGGTGACGTCAAGCCCCACCAGCGTAAAGGGGATATTGGAGCAGATAGCAAGCTCTGCGGCTTCCGGGTCGCCATAGATATTTGCTTCCGCGCAGGGGGAGACGTTGCCGGGCGCATAGATCGTGCCGCCCATCGCCACAACGCCCGCAAGATATTCTTTGAGGGCGGGGTATTCTTGCAGGGCGCGCGCAAACGTAGTGAGTCTGCCGAGGGTGACGAGCACCAGCTTGCCGTTCAATGCCTGCGCAATGCGCAAAAGAAACGCTTCCGCGGTTTCCGCAAGTGGCTGTTGGGCGGATGCGGGCAAAACCACGCCGCCAATCCCGTTTTCGCCATGTACGCTGATATCCACCTCACTCCGTCCAGTGCCGCTGAGCGAGTGGGAAGCGCCCAGCACGACGGGTACCTCATATGTGGGGGAAGCAAGTTTGATGAGGCGCAGCGTATTTTCCGCCGCCTGTTCCGCAGTTGTATTGCCAAAGCTTGCGATGATGCCGTGCACGCGGATGGCGGGGTGCCTGAGCGCGTATAAAATCGCAATGGAATCGTCAATGCCGGTGTCCGCGTCGATGATGATGTGCAAGGGTTCCTGTATCATATGTTATACCACCAATATCCTTTCACAGCCCGCATGCTCCGCAATGCGCCGGAGTGACTCCATTAGGATGTCGTCCGGTACCGCACGCGCGCTGTATGTTTTTCTTACGCCCATGGGGCGGAAACGGATCAGCTTGTAGGCGATGGGGCTGCCGTTTTTCCAATAGGGGGAGAGGATGTCACAAACCTGCGCCACGGTTTCCGCGTTTGAAAGCGCGCCCGGCACAACGACGGTGCGCACCTCGGTCAGCTTGCCCGCTTCGGCAAGAAAACGGAGGTCTTTTAGTACCATGTCGTTTCCCTGCCCGGTAAGGGCCCGGTGGCAGGCCGGGTCCGCGCATTTCACGTCCAGCATCACACCGCCGCAGACGGAAAGAAGGATGGGGTCACCTGAAAAATCATAGCTGCCGTTGGAATCAAACAGTGCCGTAAGCCCAAGCGCCTTGACGCCCTTAGAAACTTTATAGAGAAAATCCCGCCACAGCGTACATTCTCCGCCGGAAAACGTGATGCCGCGGATAAAGGGCATGTTGCTCTTGATGCGGTGAAGCGCTTCTTCCGGCGTCATCCAGGTGATTTTCGGCGTTGCGTTGTGCGCACAGGTCCGGATGCATGCATCGCAGCCACAGCACAATACGGCATCCCAGAGTACCCTGCCGTCTTCCATGCAGAGCGCGCCCGTCGGGCAGGTAGCGACACAATCCCCGCAATGGATGCAGGCGTTGATGGTTTCGGGGTTGTGGCAGTAACCGCAGTTGAAATTGCAGCCCTGCAAAAACAGCGCGGTGCGGTTGCCGGGACCGTCCACGCTGCTCTGGTCGATGATGCGGATGACGGGCGCGGTTGCACCCGCGGGCCTGCGTGATTGTATCATAACTGGCGGACTTTCCGCTCCAGAATATTTGCGTTTTTCACTTCGCCAAGGCCCCACAGGGCGTTGTGCTGCTGCACGGCCTCGCCGCGCGCAAGCTTTTCCATATCCGAGCGTTTGACAAGGTAGCCGGTAATGCGGATGACGTCCGCGTCGCTTGCATAAGTGGAAAAGTAACGCATGCCCACCGAGAACGCGCCGAGGATGAGATCCAGCAGGCTTTCCGGGTTATTTTTGAGCGTGACTTCAAACGGAAAAATATCCCCGGTGCCGGAGTGGAAGAAGCGGTGGAACCTGCCCGCGTGGCGCAGATGTTCATACAGCGGAATTTCCTCCCCGATAGGGATGCGCGCGCCGGGGCTGGTGCCGATATCGCTGTCAATGCCGACCTGCGCGTGCAGGGAGTAGTGATTCCCGCTGATCTCGCAGTAGGGGCACTGATGTGCTTCGATCAGCGCGGTCAACTGTTCCATAATTTTAATACCCAGCGCATCGGCTTCCTCGCTGTGGCCGAAACGGAAGGGATTGCCCGCCTTTGCGCACAGCGTGTTGACGCATTCCGCAAGGCCCACCATGCCGAACATACCGGTGAACAGCTCGCGCTTCAAAAAGCCCTCTCCCACCAGGAAATTGGAACGGAAGAACAAGCTTTTCTCTACCATGAACTTGATCTTTGCATCCATAAACGCGTTGATGGCCAAGACAGCCTCCGGCAGTGCGCGGGAGAAGAAGTCCGCCTCGTTTTCCGCATGAAGTGCGGCCTGGTGCAGGTTCAACCTGCACAGCGTATACGCGCCGCCGCCAACGGGCAGCAGGTTGTAGCAGCTGGCGATACCGTATTCCACCGGGTATTCGTCGCGGTAGGATTTATGGTCCGCAAAGCTGGGGTTTGCGTAGGCAAGCGCGTTTCGGATGCACTTGTTGGCAAACGCGTCGGGAGTAATATCGGCATCATACAGCAGGGTCATGCCGGGGACTGCGTTCTGCAGTTCATACCCGCAATCGAGCAGCAGGTTGCCCGCAACGGTTTCCTCCGGCCCGATGTTGGCGTGCGCGTAGGAATCCGAAATGGTGCGGTCAATAAAAATGAGGAGGTGCTTGATAAGGTAGCGCGCCTGCGCCTTGTCCGCAATGAAGGGATCGAGCAGTTGATCAAGCCTCCCGAGATACACCGGGAAGTTTGTGACAGAGGGAATGTGGCGGTAAAATATTTTGAGCGCCTCAATCGCCTCAAACAAATCCCTGGGTGGGTCGATGCGCAGGAATGTGCAGCCCTCCTTCATCAGCTTGCCGTAATCCGGCAGCAGATAGCGCGGGCAGTAGGGCGCATAGCCTTCCCCAAGATCGGATACGATGCCAAGTTCGTTTAACCGCTCGTATCCTTCCGGAACCGGAAACGCAAAGAACGCCTGCGCGGGCAGGCGGGAGAGGTTCATCATCGCCTGTTCGTGGGTTAGCGCCGTATCGGTAATGATGCGCAGAGCGTTTTCCGGCAATGGAGAAAGCAGGCTCATATAATTCATCCTTTCGGCAGGCAGGCCGCATATCTTTGATTCTATTATACAAGTCAAAATAAAATTTGCAACGTGCCCGAGAAGGAATTCTTCTGTAGAAAGCACAAAATAAGGAGATTACGCGCGGTGATATGGCGGGGGAATATGAAAGGAGGAATTAGACAAGTCAAACAAACCAACCTAACTTGTCTAATGATATGCGGCGCGGGCACGCGTGGCAGGGTTTACATGGAAGCATCGCGGGAGATCAGGATATCGCCAATGCCGCCGTTTTGAAACAGTTCCGCGGTGATTTCTAAAAGATCGGTCGCAATATAATAGTCCCGTCCGGCGTCCCGGTATAGGAGCAGGTTCCGATACTCCGCCCTGGTGACGGTGGGCGCGCCAAACCGGTCGCGCGTGGTATCCCGTGTGACGGTGAGGCGGCCTTTCTGATACGCTGCGGATGTAATGATCGGGTCTCCTTCCACGGTAAAGTCCACAATGCGTACGCCGGAATCTGTGCCGTTCTGCACACTATGAAAAAACGCGTCAAAGACATCCGCATGATATACGGTTCCGTGCAGGGATACATAGTCTCTGTTCTTGAGCGCCATATCAAGCGTATAGACCCTTGGCAGCCCCGAGGGGCCAAACACATATACAAGAAACAGAATGATCACGACGGCAAGAGAAAGGAACAGATACCGCCTTGGCACGGGGATCACCTCCTATATTACTTAGACGCGCAAAAAGAGCGGTTTGTTCCATAAATTCCAAGGCGTCTCTTCTTTTGCGTGTTGTAAGGACAATGCACGGGATGTATAGTGAATAACAACGCGCTTAAGGAAAGCTGCCGGGACGCATACCGGCGGGAGGAAATATGAAACTGACTGAGGCAACCATGGAGGATATCCCGCTCATCAGCCGTATCCACGCAACAAGCTGGAAGACGGCGTACCGAGGCATGATTCCCCAGGCATACCTTGACACGCTGCCGGAGACCTACTGGGTGGAGGCGTTTGCAACTTGGTTTGGAAGCGGAAAATTGCGGGGGCTGATCGCCTGGGAGGGGGAAACGCCTGTGGGATGCATCTCCTTTGGGCAGCCCGTCAGCGTGCCTGACGCTGCGCTCAAACAGCTGTCCGCGGGTTGCGGGGAGGTGCGCGCACTCTACCTGCTGCCGGAATATATGGGGAAGGGCTACGGAGCGCGCTTGCTTCATGCGGCGGAGATTGCGCTGCGGATGCAGGGCTATGAGAATTGCTGCCTGTATACGCTGGAGGAGAACACGAAGGCCCGCGCGTTTTATGAAAAGCATGGGTATGCAATGGATTACGTGACGGAAGCGTATGAAATCGCCGGAAAGCGCATTACGGACATCCGGTACTGTAAGTCGCTTGCCTGCCCCTGCCCGCGCCGCTGCAAAAGGCATGGGGACTGCACGGCCTGCCAGGAGGCGCACCGTACCAGGAAATATCCCTGCTACTGTGAGAGGACACGGTAGCGTTCCCTTGAAACCGGGATCGATCTGTAATCCGGCGTTTAAACGGCAGGGTATGCGCATAGTATGGATAAAAGGGAATGGAAGGAGCCTTGCTATGTCCATCGTGCCGGAGAACCTCGGAATACTGAATTTGAACCAGGCGGTACTCACAAACGAAATCAACCGGCTTTTGGTGAACAACGCGCATTGGACAAGGGAATATATCCTGATGGCAGCCTATCAGCCGGGAGAGCTCGAAGCCGTAGCGGATCAGCTCACGCAAAGCGCCACGGATATCGCAAAATTTTTCGGCCAATATTACGGGCAGGAGCGGGCGACAATTCTTGCGGGGCTGCTGATGGTATACAACTATTATGCCATGCAGGAGATCGACGCGCTGCGCATGGATGACCCGGCGCATGCGGCGGAAATGCATCGGGAGTGGAGCGATACGGCGGAAGCCATCGCACAGTTTATGTCCGAGCAGAACCGGAATATCGATCAGGGCGCACTGCAGGGACTGTTTGAAAACTTGATCCATTTGACGGAACAGGAAGCAACTCAAATTTTTTCCGGCGACTACCGGGAAAGCCTTGCGAAATATATGGAGATCATCAGCTATGTGATGGATATGGCATGGGATATTTCCAACGCGATCAGCGGCGTCGTGCAGATTCCTGCGCGGTAAAAGCATAAACAAAGCGCTCCGCTGCGGGGTGTTTTTTTATGAATGCACATGAGCGTTCTGAACGATGTGGATAACTCCATGCGATGCGGGGCGTTGCAGGAGGCCGCAACAGGACGGGTCTTAATTCGATAAACAACAAAAAAACATTGGCGGAGCTGTCTTCCGCCAATGCAGGAATACGCCGGATACCTGGCGATTTACCGGTAGGTGGCCGAGGCCGCGTTGTCACCCGAGGTAAAGGTCATCTTGGTGATGTTGAGCTTGTCCTTGAGCAGCGAATAGAACAGCTCAATCAGGTTCTCGCAGGTCGCGACCTTCTTTACGACAACAA
>JAEYLA010000188.1 GCA_023461495.1 Bacillota bacterium
CAAAGCTTTTCACTGGTAGCGCTGAACGCGCAGGATAGCCTGCATAGGACGGCCGTCAAGACCGTGGCATTGCGCGCTATGGCGGCTGCCGTTCTTTTGGAGGCGTATCTCAATGGCGCTTTTACAAAAAGCAGAAACGCTCTGGTCTTGCAAAAGGAGGCCCCGGGCCTCCCTTACCGGGACACCGTGTTGAACCCTTTGCAGAAAAATAGCGGAGAAACGGGCGATTTGGGGCAATGGCTGAAAAAGGCTTCCGCGCTTCCCAACAGGCAATTCAAAGTATTCGAGCAGGCGATGGCAGCTTCTCTGGATGCGCTTGATTTGCTCGATGAGATTCCCAATCTCCTGGGGTGCGACCTATATTATGACTCCGCAGGCGTCAAAATAAAAGAATACCGCAGCGATATGACGGAATACGCAAGGATCACGGAAACCATCCGGGCGGAAATTCTGGAGGACGGCCCTGTAACGGACGAGGCCATCTGCATGCTCTGGCTTCTACGGGAAAGCGGCTGCATGCATGACCTTTTTTCACAGAATGAGCTGGAAAAGGTAGCCCTTAGAATGAATGCCCTGTACCACGGCAACGCCCTTGCAAAGGCGCTGTTTCCGGTGCGCATCCAGCAGGGGATCGAAATCGCTATAAAGAGCTTCCTGCGCATGAAAAAAGCCGCCGTCAAGACGCAGTTTGGAACGGGCGTCAATTTTGCATTCCCGTTTCTGGAACGCTCGCAGTCCATATTTATCGATACGGAGGCGTGGTACTCCAATGTGGAAAAGCGGCTGCATGATGTGAAGGTGCGGCTGGAATCAAACGGCCATATCTTTACGGTGCTGCGCGAAGGCGAGACGCCGCTGATCAAAATAGACAATATTGTTTATGTAGCAATTCCGCATGCGGTCTATACAAGAATACCGATCCAAGGCGTGCGCCTGCGTCCAAGCCGTCCGGTTTAAAGGAGCGAAAAGGCGCATGTCAAGACAACGTTCCATGGACGCCATCGCGGCGTCCGAATATGTCTCCATCGGCGAATTGGCGCGGCTGACCGGCAGCCGCTACAGCACGCTGAAATTTTATACGGAAGAGGGCATGCTGCCCTTTGAACAAGCGGAGGCGAACTTGACCCGCCGGTATCAAAGGGAAGAGGCCATTGATCGCATCCGTTTGATCAGGGAATGGAGATCAGAAGGCTTGTCGATCCCGGAAATTAAGGAAACGCTCGGCATAAAACATGAGCAGTTGCCTTAGAAGTGAACCATGACCTGCTGCGCTGCGGGTCTCCGCGTCGGCGGCACATGGTTTCTTTGCCCCATTCAAGTGGGGTATTACCATTCACAAAGAAAGCGCAGGGAACTGCTATGCCGGAATATATAAAGCCAAACATGATCCTCCCCGTAAGCCTGCACGATGCCAGAGTAACGGATATCACCGTAAAAGGCGATACCGTCGTCTTTGTGTTTGCGGACGGTATCCGTACGGTTGCAAAGGACGTACGGCAGACAGGATACGCCGCCGTTACTTTTACGAAAGTGGATTTTGATTTTTGCAGCGTATTCTGTACCACGCCGGAAGGCCGGCGTACCGGCCTTGGAATTACGGCGTTTGCCGCAGCCCGTCCGCTGCCGATGCTGGATATCATTGATGAAACCTACGGCTACAACCAGGCGAAGTTTTCATGCAATTTCACACAGAGCGGCGCCTGGTGCGTGTGCGATATCGAGATTTATTACCTGGGAGAAATGCGCTACATGTGGGAGTCGTAACGCTCCGCTCGCTTCAGCATGGAAGTCCATTTACGCAACGAACCCCGCCCCTGCTGCGTCTACCGGTCAATAAGGAGGGAACGCCATGAGAAAGACCGTTACCATTCTATTGCTCATACTGCTGTTCGCTTTCGCACTCCACGGCTGCGGGCCAAACATTCCCGCGCACCAGCGGGAGGCCTACGAAAACTGCGTGGCGTATATCAAAAATTCCTCGTTTTCGCGCAAGGATTTTATTGATACCGGCATCGTCCGCATTGAGACGCTTACGGAAGAGCAGAAGCACGCCGTCTGGGTCGAGGTGAACGGCGTAGAGGCATACTTCAGCCAGAAGCAGCCGGAACATTGGCTGTTCACCATCGGGGACACGAGCGGACACGATTTTGCCATGCTGGTGTGCAACAGTGAAACAAGCGAGGTGATCGGCTATATTCCCATCGCATAACTAATGGTATGAACTCCGTTACGGTGTCAGCGCCAGACCGCATTAAAATGTGTGGCATTGCAGGAAGGTTTCCCATATGAATTGGTTTGATAAAAACGATAGCACGCTGCCCGTCATTTCTGCAAAATCACATATTAACAGCAGCCACGGCAATCAGGCAACGCCCACGTACCTGATCTTTGAACTGGGTATGGCGATGGAGCATTTGGAAACCGCATTTGCGGCGGAAATGCTTATAGAGCGCCTGCCCGCGTTTCAGGTGGAAGCGCATTTATACAATGAACCCTGCCCCTGCGATGCGCGTCTGGCACTATTCGCCTGATAGTCTGTGGATTTTTCCGCAATTTTTTCTTATGCTCCTCCGGTAATGTAACGATTTAGTAAATAGTCTATTTTTTATTGGAGGGCGTAGTATGGTTTCTTATCTGTTTTCAGGCGATCTGAAGTCGCTGCCGGAAGAAGGAAAGCAATCCATTATGAAAACCGGCACATGGCAGTCCGACACGACCCATTACATCGTGGGGGGATTTCAGGCGATTATTAAGGAAGGGGTATATACATTCATGCCTTTTAGCGCGTTAGGCGTGGATGATGGAGAGTTGCGCGTTGCGGATTGCGATCATCTGTTTTCCTTCCGTGTTGCCAAGGAAAAACACTGGCCTTATGAATACTGCATCCATGTGGACGGGTTTTGCCCCAAAAACTCTTCGTACATGAACTTCACATTCTGGGATCAGGAAGATGACAGTTATGAGCTTAACATTGTTTCAGGCAGCCGCAAAGACCATACCGTGCGCTACAGCAGCGACAAGCCAAACATCAAACAAATCTCTTTCTGCTATTGCTGATTCAGCGTCTCTCTTGTTTCTCCGACGTACGCACCAAATGACGCTGCTGTGGTATACTGTAGAAAATATGGCACAAGAGCGGGGTATCCATGCAGGTCAGAAGCACAGCAAAGGCCATCATTGTACATAACGGCAGGGTATTGCTCAACAAATGCTACGATGAGCACAACGGCCACTACTATTCCCTGCCCGGCGGGGGACAGCGGCAGTATGAGCCGATTGAAGAGGCCATCGTCCGCGAATGCCTGGAGGAAACGGGGTATGCCGTAACGCCGCTCCGCTTTGCAGCGCTGTATGAGGAAATCTGCCTGGATGAAGAAATCCGGGCGACTTATCCACAGTATGCACATAAGGTATACCACATCTTCGTCTGCGCTTTGGCGAGTGAAGACGTAATTGCCCCCACTGAAACCGACGATCTCCAACTGGGCGCCGTCTGGGTGGAGGTAGAGGAACTAAAAAACATCCGCCTGCTGCCAGGAGCGATAGGCGCGCATCTGTTGGAGTTAATTGACGGCGCGCCGCCGATGTTCCTTGGCACGGCGCACATCCCCTTCGGCCACGGATAATGTCGCATCCGCTTGCTTTTGGACACCTGACAATATTCTGCAATTTGCAAAAACGCACGCATCCCGGCGAATCCGCGGATACGTGCGTTCTTTTTATGTTTGGGCCAGCTCCGCTGGCTCACGTAAAGACGCCATGGTATATCCTGAATAACCCTGTAAAAGAGGCAGAGCAGACTGGAATTTGCCGCCGATGACGCGGAGGAACACGGCAACCCGATATAACCGCCGTTTTATGTTCGCCTGTACCGCCCGAAACGGGCGACTTTTTTTGCGGCAACACGCCGCAGGAAGGGATTAACAGGTACACGACACGTTTTCGTATATTTTTTAACAAAAAGATTGACAACTCTCTCACAAAGTCGTATAGTAGCTACCGAGGATAGCTACCATTGATGGATGCCTTCCTGTGTACCTTCACAGCCGAATACGTACCCCTGTACTTGCAACCCAATTTGAAAAACCGTATGATAAAAGCAAACACGTAAAAGAGGATTGGTTGCAGGATATGGGCGATCTGATCAGCAGGCTCCGGGAGTTCGGTTTTACGGAAACAGAAGCGAAGGTGTACATCGCCTTGCTGCAAAACGGGGACTGTACCGGGTATGAGGCCAGCAAATACGCCGGCGTCCCACGCTCCAAGGTGTATGCCACATTGGAGGCGCTCGTAAGCCGGGGCATCCTTGCGACCGCACTGCGCGAAAAAACCAGCGTGTACCGCGCAAAGCCCATTGACCAGCTCGTCGGGCTTATCCGGAACCGGACGGAAGACGCGCTTACCCGCCTGGAGGAGGAAGCGCGCGTGTTTGAAACGCCGCGTGACGGCGAGCAGATCTGGCAATTAACGGGCTACCACAGCATCCTCAATAAATGCCGGCAACTCATTGAGGATGCGCAGCAGGAAGTCCTGATCCAGATCTGGAAGCAGGATCTCGACGCCAGGCTGGAGCAGTGTATCGTGGATAAGCAGGCGGAGCTTGGGCGGGTGCTTGTGATCCTCTACGATGAGGAGGAGGCCTATGCGACCTCCATCAAGCAGTTTTATCCGCACGGCTTCGAATCGGACAAAATGCACGATGCGGGCTCGCGGTGGATCACCATTTCCGCGGACGGACGCGAGATGGTGCATGTCTCCATCAAGAGCAAGGAGCGGGCGACAGCCATATTTACCCGCAACGCAAGCATGGTATTTTTTGCAAACGAGTACATCAAGCATGACGCATACTGTCTCAGGCTGATCGAACATATGGGGGAACGAGTCAAAGCGGTATTCGGCGAAGATATGGAAGGGATACGCGATGTGTTTGCCATCCAATAAGTAAATTGGGGGAGCTCATCATGACAATCGTAACCATCATATTGATCCTGGTCGTTCTGGTCAATGGCGCGTTTGCTTTCATGTTCATCCGTGACCTCATCCGTCATAAGGGACAGACCATGAAGGAACCCGGCAATCCCATTGCAATGGTCATTTCGGAATTTGTTATTTTTCTTCTTTCTACATTCGGCGTTTCGGATTTTGCCATCGGCGCTTCTCTCTACCCGCGCCTGAAGTGGGTGGAGGATAAAAAACTGCCCGGCACGCTCAACACCGCCTGTGTCATTCCCGTTGCGGTGATGGCGCTTGCCTATATTTCCAGCATCAACGTCGGCTACGCCACCCTCATCATCGCCATCGTGGCGCAGGTGGTAGGCGCATACGTCAGCCCGCGCTTTGTGGTCAAGCTGCCTGTCAACATCATCAAGCGCTTTGTCGCGGCGGGCCTGTTCATTGCTGCGGTGCTCATACTGGCCGGCAAATTCAACATTTACCCCACCGGTGGCGATGCGACAAGCCTCACCGGCTTCAAGCTTGTGCTGCTTGGCATACTCTCCCTCGTTTACGGCGCGCTCAACAACATCGGGATAGGCTCCTATGCGCTGACCATGGCAACCGTTTATGCAATGGGCCTCAACCCCGGCGTTGCGTTCCCCATCATGATGGGCGCATGCACGTTCTCCGTCCCCGTGGGCAGCATGCAGTTTGTAAAGCTGGACAGCTACTCCCGTAAAATTACCCTGTTTGCCGCAACCGCGGGCGTTGTGGGCGTGCTTGTGGCCGCGTTCGTGGTCAAGAGCCTGGACGTCTCCGCCTTGCAGTGGCTGGTTGCCGCCGTTATCCTCTACAGCGCGGTCACCATGGTCTTAAGTACGCGCAAAAAGAGCGCGCCTGCAACGGAACAGGCAAACAACGGCTGAAAAGGAAGTAAAAAAATCATGGAAATCCTCGTTCTCAAGCAGGAAGAAATGCAGGCCGTATTCCACATGAAGGATGCGGTGCAGGCGGATAAGGACGCGCTTGCCATTTACTCCGCAGGCAACAGCAGCATCCC
This sequence comes from Bacillota bacterium, assembly GCA_023461495.1. Classification (GTDB taxonomy): domain Bacteria; phylum Bacillota; class Clostridia; order Christensenellales; family CAG-138; genus JAEYLA01. Next base: position 5,996 of record JAEYLA010000188.1, read on the forward strand.
GCTGCGCGTCAACCTTGACGTACCCGAGCAGGAGGGCCAGAGCCTGTACATGCCCGGCTACGCGGCGCAAGCCCACGCGCTTGGCGTAAAGATCGTTTCCGTCTATCCGCGCAATATCGAAAAAGGGCTGACCAGCGTGCCCGCCACCATGGTGCTTGTCAACCCTGAAACCGGCGAGGTCTGCAGCATCATGGACGGCACCTACCTCACCCGCGTACGCACAGGCGCAGTCTCGGGCGCTGCAACGGACCTCCTTGCCCGCAAGGACGCAAGTGTGTTCGCGCTCTTTGGTACGGGCGGCCAGGCTGCAAGCCAGCTGGAAGCCGTCCTAACCGTGCGCCCCATCAAGGAAGTGCGCGTGTTTGATATCAGCGCCGAGCGCGCGGAGCAGTTTGCCCTGCGCATGGCGGATCAGTTCTCCGCGGCATTCGGCGTGTCCATTGCCGCAGCCGCCACCGCGGAGGACGCCATACGGGATGCGGACGTGATCACCTGCGTGACCACCAGCACGCAGCCGGTATTTGACGGCAGGCTGATTAAAAAAGGCGCGCACATCAATGGCGTCGGCGCGTACACGCCCGAGATGCAGGAAATTGACGAGTACGCCCTCCTCCACGCCCACAAGGTGTATGTGGACACCCGGGACGGCGCGCTCAACGAGGCGGGGGATCTCATCAAGCCCATAAAGAGGGGCATGTTCTCCGCGGACCGCATCACCGGCGAGCTTGGCGAAGTCGTATTGAAAAAGGTCCCCGGCAGGGAGCATGCGGATGAAATTACCCTGTTTAAGACCACCGGCAGCGCCGTGATGGATGTTGTGACCGCACGCCGCATCTATGAGGCGGCAAAACGCCGGGGCATCGGCACCATCGTATCGTTCTAACTCTTTTTTTCCGGGGCGTCCTGCTAAGAAGCAGGACGCCTCAGGCCATCGACAAAGTCCTGCGGACTTTATCGATGGGTCTTCTGCGGGTAAAATGCCGCTAATGGCGGCATTTTTTCCCCCGATTTGACGCACATGTCGTCAAATCGGATTGAAAGTGGGGGATTTGCGAATCCCCCACACCCCCTAGGAGGGTTTGTCGACACTCTA
>JAEYLA010000189.1 GCA_023461495.1 Bacillota bacterium
CCCCATGGGCGTGGACCTCTCCGACCCCTCCCGCCGCCGGAAGAACGGCACCGAGTGCATCCTCTGCCTGGAATGCACCAAAGCCTGCCCCAAAAAGGCCCTCTGACCCCCGCCAACGTCCAAAAAAGCGCCGCCCTTTCGGGCGGCGCTTCGTTTATCAGTACCCTCTATTTTGCCATCCGGTAGATATTCAGCACATCCTGCCAATACAGCTTTTTGAGCCCGCCAATCGGGTTTTCATTGCCGAAGGCGGCGCCCGTGCACTTCTTTGCCATCAGCGCCAGATTGCTCTCATCAATGCCCAGTTCACTTAGCGTTGCGGGAAGGCCAAGCTTTTGGAAGAATTCTTTCAGGCGGCGGATCGCTTCCATCACAATGGCGTCGGGATCGCGAAAGCTTCCTTTCACGCCCATGACGTTTACCGCAAACTGGACGAACATATTCACGTTATCCCGGTACACATACTCCATCCACGCAGGGGTGAGCACCGCCAGGCCCGCGCCGTGTGCAACATCGTAAATGGCGCTGAGTTCATGCTCCATGTTGTGGCACGCCCAATCCTGTTCGCGCCCCATGCCGACAAGGCCGTTGTGCGCGACGGTGCCGCCAAAGCCAACCTCGCACCACGCGTCATAATCCTGGGGGGTTCCGTAGACGGCAGGCGCATTTCTCATGATGGTTTTTAGCACCGTTTCACACAGCCCGTCCGTCAGATCGGTATGGGTGGTGTTGGTGAAATACCGTTCGAACACATGGCTCATCATATCCGCAACGCCGTTTGCAATCTGGTTCTTGGGCAATGTAAAGAACAGCTCCGGATTGATGATGCTCAGAAGCGGCCGCAGGCGCGGGCTGCCGTAGCCGTATTTGAGCTGCTTTTCTTCATTTGTGATCACGGTGTCCCCGCTTGACTCGCTTCCCGCTGCGGGTATGGTAAGTATGGTCGCCACAGGAAGCGCCTTTTCAATCGCAATCCCCTGCTCATAGATATCCCACACGTCACCGTCATGGTATACGCCCATGGCGATGGCTTTTGCAGAGTCGATCACGCTGCCGCCGCCAACGGCCAAGATCAGGTCCACATTCTCTTTTTTGCATAGCTCGATCCCCGTGTATACAAGGGAAAGCCGCGGGTTTGGCACAACGCCGCCCAGTTCCACAACCGCAAGGCCGCTTTCCTGCAGGGATGTCTTTACCGCGTCATACAGCCCGCTTTTTTTGATGCTGCTGCCGCCGTAATGCAGCAGGACTTTCTTTGCGTGGGGCTTTAACAGCGCGCCGATCTCGTGTTGTGTGCCTTTTCCAAACAGAATGCGCGCAGGAGCATAAAAATCAAAGTTGAGCATGAACATGTCCTCGCTTTCTTTCCATGTATTGTATTGACAAGCCGCACGTTGTACGGTTTGATGTAATCATAAACCTTAACGTTAACATGAAGTCAATACGCATTTATGAAGAATGGAGGGCCATTTTGATGGGATACACCGTCAGGCAGGTTGCGGAAAAAACGCACCTTGCGCCGCATGTGCTGCGCTATTATGAAAAGGAGGGCCTCCTGCCGCAGGTGGGGCGCAGCAGGAGCGGCATCCGCCATTATTCGGAGGACGACCTGGAGTGGCTGGGGCTGATCTGCTGCCTGAAAAACACGGGCATGTCCATCAAACAGATACGGGAATTTGTGGACCTGAGCATACAGGGAGAGCGTACCCTTAAAGAACGGTGTGAGATGTTAAAAGCGCACAAGCAGGCGGTGGAGACGCAAATTCAGGATATGCACCGGTATCTTGAAAAAGTCACGCATAAGATCGCCTATTTTTCCGCGCAGTATGAACGCTCCCTTTTGAAGAACACGAACGCAGCCCATCAAACTGAGCCCGGATGCTGATGCGGGCCTGCGTCAGGCGTAAAGAAAATATCCCAGTACACCTGTGCCAACCATGACGAGTATGGGGTTTGCCTTCCACTTTTGCAGCACAAATAAAGCCGCCGCAAACAGTGCGATGGAAGTAAAGCGCAGCTGCGCCGGGTTGAACGCAAGCAATGCATCCTCCCAAAATGTCAGGGCGATCATTGTAAGCCCCGCCGAGGCGATAAGGCCTACAACGCCCGGGCGCAGCCCGGCAAAGATGCCGTTGATGATGTTGAGGCTCCTGTACCGGTAGTACACATGCGCGAGCAGGAGCACGATGACGCAGGACGGCAGAATGCAGGCAAGCGTCGCAATCACAGCGCCCCCTATGCCGGCAAGCCGCATGCCCACAAACGTTGCCGCATTGAGCGCGATCGGCCCCGGCGTCATCTGTGAGATGGTAATTACATCCGTAAATTCCGCCATCGTCAGCCAGGGGTGCAATTCCACCACCTGGTGCTGGATCAGGGGCAGGCCCGCATATCCTCCTCCAATGGTGAACAGCCCCACCTGAAAGAAGCTGATAAAAAGCTCCAGATAAATCATTCTTCCGCCTCTCCCTCCTTCTCTGCGCGGCAGTGCCGGCGGTTTTGAGAAAGCGTATCAATCAGGCCCACCAATCCGCATAGCAGAATGATGATGATAATATTCACTCTGAATATGGCGGAGGCGATCAAAACGCCCGCCATCACGCAAATGGGCAGCCATCGTTTTTGTTTCATGACTTCTGACGCCATACCGATGACCGCGCTTGCAATCACAGCCGCAACGCCCGCCTGCATGCCAAGAAGCACGCGGCCGACCGCGGCATTGTCCCGAAACGCGGTGTAGCCTACGCTGATGATTGAGATGATCAGAAGCGGCGGCAATACCGTACCCAATATCGCAACCAGCGCGCCCGCAATCCCCGCCAGCCGGTATCCGATCAGGATCGATGCATTCACCGCCATGGACCCGGGCGTGCATTGCGCAATGGCAACCAGGTCTAAAATCTCGGCTTCATCGATCCAGTGCAGCCCTTCTACAAATTTTTTACGCATCAGCGGTACAATCACATACCCTCCGCCGAAGGTAAAGGCGCTCAATGTAAATGTCGCAGTGAACAGCCTGCAATAAAACGCAATATCTTTTTTCATACACGCCTCCCGAGAAAAGTATAGACGTTTCGCTTCCGGAAGTAAAACCGTATGTATTCTGCATTCGGTTCCTTTTTTTATGCGAGAAATGCGCCATCTTTTATTTTTAAAAAGCAATTTCGTTAAATGAGACCAAGCTGTGACCGCTTTGAGAACGGCACGGCGGTATACATGATTATAATGTACTTACCACAAATGGTTAGATGCGGCAGTTATCGCCTTTTTCGCCGCACAAGGGAGGACAGTATGGAAGAAAAGGATTTGCTGCAAAGGGTACAAAAAGGAGACGAGGCCGCTTTTCGCGCCCTGTTTCATACATATGCCGAGCCCGCCTATCAGTTGCTGTTGCAAAAATGCGGTGACAAAGCGCTTGCCCGCGCATTGCTTAAGCGCGTGTTTGAGGACGTATACCGCGGCCTCAAAGAGCGGGAAGACGCCGATCCGACTGCGCTGTGGATCAATGCGCTGGCAGAAAAGCGGATAGACGCGCATCTTTTTTATCAGAAGGAAACAAACGCCGTTTGGCAGACGCTCTCTTCCCAGCCCGCTCTGCCGCAGGCAGCGCAGCCCGGACCTGGGGAAGTGCCGCTGCCGCCGGAACCTGTACCCGTCCAGCCGGTGTCCGCAGCAGCATCCACAGCGCATGCCGCCGGGCCCGCCCGCAAAAGGCGTGGCGGCAGAGCCGCGCTGCTATGCGTATTGGTTGCCATGACCGTCTGCGTACTGTGGGTAATGGCCGGCCTTTTGATGGATGTGCAGGCGTTGCCCAAAATCGACCTTGGATACGACTGGTTTAATACCGCCGTATTCCATCTGTTTTAGGAAGGAAGCCTCATGAAACGAACGGCTTTGGATTGGTGGATCCGTTTTTTTACAAGCCTGCTGCTGGTTCTGCTGCTTTGTACCGGCGCGCTGCTCTTGCTGCGTGACGTATGGAAGCAGCGGCTGCAGGCACAGGCCGCCATGGCGGTGGTAGCGCAGATCGAAAACGGCAACAGCGTCATTGCCATCGACGCCCTGCCGCCTGAGGTGGAGGGCGAGGAAGAAGACATTGAGGCGCTGATAAGCTTTGCGAAGATGACCGGGCAGCCGCTGCCCGAACAGCCGGAAGAGAGCGCCTCCGATACCGATACGCTCACGGGAAAGGGCACGCTCGAAATTGAGAAAATCGGCCTTAAGCTCCCCGTGCTTGAGGGAACGGGCCGAAAGCCGCTGCGCTATGGCGCAGGCTGGCTCACCACCTCCGCTTCCCCCGGCCAGCCCGGCAACTGCGTGCTGCTGGGGCACCGCATGCGGCAAAAGGGCCGCATGTTCAACCGGCTGGATGAACTGCGCGCAGGCGATATTGTGACGCTGACGGACGCTGACGGCAACGCATATGCCTATACCGTGTTTGAAACAGCTACGGTAAAGCCAGCACAGCTTTTTGAGGAGCTTTACCGGAATACCGACGGCAGATTTCTTTCTTTGGTGACTTGCACGCCGGTAGGCGTGGGCAGCCACCGCATGGTGGTCTGGTGCAGAATAGAGCAAGATGTGTGATTACGATATGGAGGGAAATAGTTATGCAACCGTTTGAAAGGCTTGGGCAATCCAAACAGGTCATTGCGCTGTTGCTTGCGCTGTTCATGCTCTTTGGGCATATGACGCTGGCGGGCGCAACCGTGATTGACCCCAACGCGGGTGAAACCGTGATTGAAACGCCCGTAGAATCGACACAACAGCCGGATACTACACTGCCTGGCGGCAGCGCGGAAGCAACGCCGCCTCCGGAATTGCCTGCGGAACCTTCCCCTTTGCCCAATACATCTTTGCCTGAGGCAGCGCCCCTGCCCACGATGGAAGCGCCTGCCAATCTTCTTGCGCCCATGGCGGCAAGCGGCAGCAGCATCCATATAACCGCAGAAATCACCTCCACCACCGTGACCAACAACCAGACCACCACCTTAAAGGTGATGATGACGGATGAGGCAACCAATGACGGAGACGATTTTTTTAACGGCAGGACCGTCTCCATCAGCCTGCCCTCGTTCCTTGTCCCGCAAAACCTGCAAGGCGTTGTAAACGATAACCCCTATCTCACGGGCTATACCTACCAAAACGGCGTGATTACCTTTACCATCGGCGGCATTCCTGCGGACGAAGCCCTGTTGAGTCTGGGCTTTGATATTACATTGACCGTAAAAACCACGGGTTCTGAAACAGGCAATGAAGGCACTATCATCATTGACGGCAAATCTCTGACCATCCGCTTAAACGATACCTCGGAGCCTACCCCTGGCAGCTCGCTTTCCAAGGGACTCTTCAGCAACTTTAAACCAAGCACCACCGGGGGAGGCGGCTATGTGGTGGAGAATACCGCTCTGCCTATCGTCTATTCCCTCAATGTCAATATCGATCCTTATGCCAATTCCGCCACCATCGTGGATACATTGAACTCTCACCTGAAGTTGACCAATAAGGATGGCGTCGCGTTGGGTACTTCCGGCGTCACATTGCAGGATTGCATCATGTTCACAGGAGGCATCAGCAAGCCCTATGGCGCGGCTTTTCCCCAAGGAATTGCTGCGGAGCAAAGTGGCAACGGCTTCCAACTGACATTTACGGATTACGGTACAAAAAGTGAGACAACAGGGAAATACCCCGGCGTAGAAAGCCTGACCATCCGTTATTTTGCAAAGCTTGACAATCCGGCCTATAACGGCACCATCAGCAATGTGGCGACATTGACGGTGGATGACCGCAAATCCGGTGAAGACGAAATTGAAATGCTCACCTACAATACCTACGCGCTTTCCATCAAGAAGTTCATTATGGATGGCTCCCCCAAGTCCTCCATCGTCATTGATGAAAACGATGCGGAGCTCGCCTTCCGCCTGTCGCTGCAGCAATTTGGCAACGACATCACACCCTACAATGACGGCTATGTGTTCGCAACCGATCAGCTTGCAAGCGCATTTACCTTGCAATCCGACGTCTCATCTGTAGTGAACGGCCCGTTTGCGCTCAAAGGCACATCCGGCGGAAGCAAGGTGGAGGTCGTCAAGACAGGCGGTTCTACCACCAAGCTTCAGAACGGCACCTATACGCTGGATTTCACCGTAAAGGTTGATATGGATAAAGTCGTCCCCGGCAAGCGGATGGAAAACCGCCTGTCCGAGGATACGGTCGTCTACATCTACCCTGAAGCGAAGCTCATCATCGAAAAAATCTGGAACGGCACGGGTACAAAAGAGGCTGTTACATTTGAACTCCGGCGCGGCAATGACCTTGTTGCTTCCACAACGCTGCCCGAGAGCGCTACTTCCGCTACAATGCGTTTTTCGCACCTGACGCCGGGTCTGCTTGACGGCACGCATGAATATCTTCTCAAGGAAGTCGTCTCGGAAGGAAGCTCCTTTGGAAGCGCGCTTTCCATCCCCATCACCATCACCAAGACGGCCACAGAGATTACCTTCTCCTCCGGAGACAACCGCCTTGAAATCGGCACGGGTGCGTCTGGCACAGCCACCTTTACCAACGACCTTGACGATGGCAAAGGCTCTATCACCTTCAATAAAACCGCATCCGACAAAGCAAAGCTGACGGGCGGCGTATTCAGCCTCTATACCTCCGCAGGCGCAGCGGTCAGCCTGACCGGTTCAAACGGCACATACGCATACGCTGCGCCGGGTACCGCTGGCAGCGTAACTTTCTTTTCTGTAAAAGACGGGAAAGCCTTTATTGACGGCCTGCCCTACGGCACCTATTACATCAAAGAGGATCAAGCGCCCGCGGGTTATGTCCGGGTAAGTGAAAAGACTGCGGATGTGACGCTCAAAAAGAGCAATAAGCATGCGGACCTGACCTTAAACAACACACTCTACCAGGCCGGTAAAATCAGCATTACAAAAAAAGATCAGAATGCCGCATTTGTCTCCGGCGTTTCCTTCACGCTCTCTAAGCTGCAAGGCGGTACTTATCAGGTTGTAACCACCAAGGCCACAAACAGCAGCGGCTATGTGGAATTTACAGGCCTTCCAAGCGGCAGCTACCAGATTAAGGAGACTGTGCCGCAGGGGTATACCGGGTACACAAGCCCCATCAATGTCACGATCGATGAGAACGGCACTGCCGTTACCCAGACGGTAAACGAAAACGGGCCCGTGTCCGGCGGAAGCACCATCGGCAGCTCCGTCGGATTTGACTGGAAAAACACAAAGCTCTACGGCTCCATCCGCATTATAAAATCCGACAGCAGCAACAGCGCAACGCTGCTTCCGGGCGCGAAATTTACGCTGACGGGCAATGGCGTTGGCCCCATCACCGTGGAAACCAACGCGCAGGGCGAAGCGAAATTTGAAAACCTGCCCTACGGTACCTACAGCATCAAGGAAATTACCGCGCCCGCAGGCTATGTCATAAGCTCTCCGGATACAAAGTCCATTGTGCTTGACACGCTCAACAAGGATGTTGACTGGGCCAACGCCAAGCAAAAAGGCAGCATCTCCATCTATAAAAAGGACGCCGAGCAGTATAATGGCACGGAGATCCCCCTTGGAAATGTTCTGTTTGAACTGCTCAACGCCGCAAATGAAAAGGTGAAGGAAGGCTACACCAATGCAAGCGGCAGACTGACGTTCTCCGATATCCCGGAAGGCGCCTATACGCTCCGGGAGGTTTCCGCGCCCACAGGCTACGTGCTTGACCCGCAGGCAAAGGGCATCGTCATCGGCAAGCAGAGCGACAACAGCTATATCTGGAGCAAGTCGGCGGAATTCACAAACGCGCGCGTCAAGCAATCCCTCAAGGTCACCAAGCTGGATGAAACGGGCACGGCACTCCCCGGGGCAAAATTCCAGCTGACCGGAACGGACCTTGCGGGGAAGACATATACCTCCGCAATCGTCACAACGGACGCTTCCGGCATCGCGACGTTTGAAAACGTGCCCTACGGTACCTATACTTTAAAAGAAACTGAAGCGCCCCAAGGCTATGCGCTTGCGGCTGACAAAACCATCGTATTCAACCAGAAGTACGAAAACAACGTATATACGGTAACGCTTACGAACGCGCCCTACCGGCTGACCGTTTATAAGATTGGCGCAGACAGCAGCGTAAAACTCAGCGGTGCTCAGTTCCGCATCAAATCGGGCAGCCAGTTTGTCAAGGCGACTGACCTTGGCGACGGCAGCTACCGGTTTACGCAGTATGTCAGCTCTGCCGATGCCGCGACGGACTTTGTGACAGCCGGTGCAAACGGCAGCCTTACCGTCACCCATCTTCCAAAAGGCGATTACCAAATCAATGAAACCAAGGCGCCCGCAGGGTATGTGCTGACCACGCAGGTGCATACCGTGTCTGTCACCGGTTCCACAACTGGCTATGACCGGACGTTTGCAAACTCCAATATCACGGGCAGCCTGCAGCTATTAAAGACAGACCACAACGACCGCAGGCTTGCCGGCATCCGGTTCACCGTCACCGGCCCGAGCGGAACGTTTACCGAAACGACAAATGCGGACGGCTATGTTGCCTTTACAAACCTCCTTTACGGTGAATATACCATTACGGAAGATCCCGCCACCACGCCCGAGGGCTTTGCGGCTGCAGCGCCCTTCACGCTCAAAGTAGAGCAAAACGGAGTAACCGTGAGCTATACTGTCAAAAACCTGCCGGTTGTGGGGACTGTCTCCATCGCCAAGCGCTGCATGGACGGCAAGGCGCTGCCAAACGCCGTGTTTGAAATGCGTCCTGTGGATGCAAATGGCAGCATCATCACAAACGGGGCGGTTCATCACGCCATCAGCGATGCATCCGGCGTTGCGGCGTTTACCAACATTCCTTACGGCGTATATGCCATCCGCGAGCAGGTAGCCCCCATCGGCTATATCAAGGATACTGCCGTGCGTTATGTGCGCATCGGCAA
>JAEYLA010000190.1 GCA_023461495.1 Bacillota bacterium
TGGCAACTGCAGCTATGGCATATTGCGGGGGCGAACTGTGTTTGCCCGAAAGCAACAGCTTTCTTACAATTGCCCAATCATACCAAGGAGGCGAACGCATGCCACTCAAGGATATGTCCTGCCAGGAAGGCTGCCTCACGCTGTTTGGCGCGCTCAACCGGTTTACGGTATTAAGGGAGGCGTTGGCGGAGCCGCCGTTTGTATGCCTTGGCGCAATGCTCTCGCACCTGCTGCACCAGGACCCTTTGGCTGCAGCCAAAGAATACCACGCGCTTTGCGCCGCGCTCTTAAGCGGCGGTTACCGCCGCGTAAGCGGGGATTTGTTCCGCGATTTTCTCATATGGGTGCTGACCGAGCGGGAAAACGCGTTTTCCGCCGCCGCCGCGCGCGGCATCTGGGATGAACCGCTTGCTACCGCCATGCGCGCGGATCTCAAGCATATGGATGTATTGTTTACGCTCAACAGCGTGATCGCCAAGCGGTGGATCGGCGAAAAGGCGCGCGAGCAGCGCAATGCCCGCCGTACGCCGCCAAAGGACAATATTTCCGTGCTTTCCGCCGCCGTATGGGGCGGCACCACCAACCGTCCGCTGCCCCAGGCGCCGGCAGCCGCTGCCGCAGTCCCCGCTGCGGTGCCCGAGCCTCTCAACCTGCCCATCGATGAAAACGACTTTATCAGCTGGCGTTACCAGACAGAGGAGCAAAAGGATCCTTATGCCGCCGATCCCACGCTGGAGGAGTTGTATTTACGGCTGGATACGGCGGCGGACCGCGGCCTGCTGCTTGATGATCTTTGGAATTATGCCGCCACCTGCGGCTGCGGCATTTTTACGCGCTACCGGCTGTTCCTTGCAGAGCGGAATGGCGCGCTCACGGGCCTCAATGCCCAAATATTGCCCGAAGAGGACGCGTTTACCTTTTACCAGAACCAACGCGAGCAGGCGATGCACAACGCTATCCGCTTTATGCGCAACGAAAAAGCGCAGCACCTGCTGCTGACAGGGGGGGCGGGCGCCGGAAAAACCACGCAGATCTTTTCCCTTGCGCGGGAGCTGCCGGAGCTTCGGCTTGTCTACTGCCCGCCCGGACATATGGAAGGACTGATGCAGGCGCTGCCCGCCTTGCTGCGCCAGCCACTCAAATTCCTGCTGTTTTTAGATGAGTTCGACGCGCAGGACCCCGCGTGGCCGCGGCTGCGCGCGCAGCTTTCCATTGCGCTGCTCACGCAGAGCAACATTCTGGTCTGTGCCGCCGCGAGAAAAGCGGAGGATCAGTTCTTCCCGCTACGCATCACCCTCCCGCCGCCGCAGCTCAAGGAGTTTATTGAGCTCGTGCAGTTTACCCTGCTGCGCGACGGCAAGGATGTGGATGTGGACAGCATCCAGAACGCCTGTATCGATTATGCGGCAGCGGCCGGCGTCAACGGCGGCTCCCCGCTTTCCTTCCGCTCCGCCGCCGCCATTGCACAGGAATTGCTCGAACAATAAACGCCCCGTGTGTTTCATAAGACAGCAACGGATCTTATAAACTGGAACGTGGAATTGCCCCCATGTATCAGGGAACGCTATTTAAAGAGAAACGAGGTATGTGGCTATGGACTCTATGACACCCTATCCGCCGCTCACCCGCGCGCCGCTGCGTATGCGCGGGATATTCGGCATCGCCTGGCAGCTGTATAAACGCGGCTTCTTTCCGATGTTTTTGCTCTCCCTTTTGTTTGTCACGCTTCCCACGCTGCTCATGACCCTCCCGCAGTTTGCGCTGTATGACCGCATGGGGCTTTGGACAGACATGCAAAGCGACCTTTCCCGGTTTGGGCAGTTAAGCAGCGTCTCTTCGGATATGGGGCTGCAGGAGGTCGGGGCGCTGTTCGGCACGATGGGCCTTCTCTTTCTGGCCGGCCTTGTTGTGACGTTCCTGCTCATGCCCATGTATCAGGGCGCGCTGTTTTTAGAGATGGAAGAGCGCATGGAGGGGCGCGCAGGTACTTTAAAGCAGCTCTTCCGCTACGCGCTGCCCATCGGCCTCAAGCGCTTCTATACGACGTTTCTTGCGGAATATGTGCTGAACCTTGCCATTGGCGTCGTCGTCTTTATCATCTATATGGTCGGCGCGATGAGCCTGATATTCTCCGCAGTTTTCTCGCTGCGCAGCTTTGAGGGCGGCGAGCTGCCTACTTCCTTCTTCATCACGCTGGGCCTGATTGTGCTGCTGATATTGGCGGTTGCCGTCTGCCTGAGTGTCTTCCTGATGCTCATCTACCCCGTTGCGGTGCATGAGAAGAAGTTTGCGTTTGCCGCCGTAGGCCGCGCGTTCAAGCTTACCGTCAAGCGCTTTTGGCGCATGCTTGGCGCAACGCTGCTGCTTTCTCTTGTAATGAGCGTTGCTTCCTGCCTCCTGTCCTTGCCCGCCCTGTTGTTATGGCAGGATGTCGGGGCGATGTTTGTGCTCCTTTCGGTTCTGACCGCAGTTTCGGCAGGCCTGCTTACGCCCTATGCCGCCGCGTTCCAGACCGCGCTGTATGTGGATACCGCCGCGCGCGTGGATGGGCCGGAAATCTCCGTAATCGATCCGGATTCCGTACCCGACCCCGATCCGGACGAACTGCGCGAAGGGCCGCGCACACTCTAAGCGGGAGGTATCCGTTATGGCTGTTATGACGCCTTATCCGCCGCTCGCCCGTGTACCACTTCGCACGGGCGGAATGTTTGGCATGGCCTGGCAGCTCTACAAACGAGGCTTTTTCCCGCTGTTTTTCGTGTCCCTCTTGGTGATTGGCCTGCCCATACTGCTGATGATGCTTTCGTATTTTTCCATGATCAGCATGCAAAGCGGCTTCGCACAGTTCGGCCAGTCGAGTAGCCTGTCGCCGGAAATCATTCTCCAGCAGGTGCAAGCAATCCTGGAGTCCATGCTGCTGATGGGCGCCCTGCTCCTCTTGGTTGTATTCCTGTGCGGGCCCATGTACATGGGTACGGCTTATTTGGAAATGGAAGAACGTATGGAAGGACATACAGGCACATTGGGGCAACTATTCCGTTACGCCCTGCCCATAGGCCTCAAGAGGTTCTACACCACATTCCTTGCGCTGTTTGTGCTGCAAATAGGGGTGAACATGGTGACTATCTTAATAGATGCGTTGGGTGCTGCCGGTACAGTGTTCTCCCTTTTCCCCGCCCTCTCTAGCTCGCCAAACGCGATCGCGCGCACGCCTGCCTTCTTCTCGCTGGGTTTTTTCCTAAATCTGGCGCTTGGCTTTTGTGCAAGTGCATTCATGGCGCTCATTTACCCGATTGCGGCGCATGAGAAAAAGTTTGCGTTTTCTGCTGTGGGCCGTGCTGTCAAGCTCGTCTCCAGGCATTTTGGGCGCATATTGGGCCTAACGCTGCTCTACATGCTTGCGGCGTTCCTGTTTTCGGGAATTCTTTGTCTGCCCGCGCTACTCTTATGGCAGAATGTTGCGGGGATGTCTGCGCTCCTTGCCGTGTTGCTCGCTTTTGCGGTGGCACTTGTCTCCCCTTATGGCGCCGCATTCTATACGGCGCTGTATGTGGATATTGCGGCGCGCGTGGATGGGCCGGAAATTGCCGTGATCGATCCGGATTCCGTACCCGATCCCGACCCGGACGAACTGCGCGAGGGCCCGCGTACACTCTAAGCCTGAATTTGCGGGGCATGTCCACATGATCCTTTAAAACGGGGCATACTATGCCTTGATATCCCTGACCCATTGATCCAATGCTTACTCACAAAGGAGGTTTTTATGGCAAAAACACTACCCGCGCGCCAAGAGCTTGACGCCGCCTCGACCTGGGATTTGACCGCAATGTACGCTTCAGATGAAGCGTGGGAGGCGGAATTTCAAGCGGTGCAGCAGGAGATTGCCGCATTTTCCAAGCTTTCGGGCACCTTTCAAAGCGCCCAAGCGCTTCTGCACGCATTAAAAGAGGAAAGCGTCATTTCTTTGAAGCTGGAGCGGCTTTATGTATACGCTCACATGCACCGGGATGAGGACAATGCCGTTGCAAAATACCAGGGCATGACCGACCGCGCCATGCAGCAGAGCGTGGCGTACGGCGCGGCCTCCTCCTTTATGACGCCGGAAATCCTTGCGGTCGATCCCTTGACGTTGCAGGGCTGGATCGATTCGCCCGCGCTTTTAGCATACCGCCGCGTGCTCAACAACCTCGTGCGCCGCAGGCCGCACACGCTCACTGCGAACGAAGAGAAGCTGATGGCGCTTGCGGGCGAGCCGCTGGCTGCTGCGGACTCCGTATTTACCATGCTCAACAACGCCGATATCCGGTTTGGTACCGTGACGGACGACGACGGCGATACGGTGGAGCTCACACAGGGCAACTACAGAAGCTTTTTAGAGAGCAAGAACCGCGAGGTGCGCAAAAACGCGTACCACGCGCTCTACGCTTCTTATTTAAGTTTGAAGAACACCCTCGCCGCCTCCTATGCCGCAAGCGTGAAGACCGATGTGTTCTTTGCGAGAGCGCGCAGCTATGAGAGCGCCATCGGCGCAGCCCTGTTTTCTTCCAACGTGCCGCTTGCAGTTTACGACGGTCTGATCGAGGCCATCAAAAGCCGCCTGACCTCTATCGAAAAATATCTGGAGCTGCGCAAACAGGCGCTGGGCGTAGATCAGCTTTACATGTACGACCTGTACGTGCCCATCGTTCCCGCAACGCCCAAGAAGCTTTCCTATGAGGACGCGAAAGCGCTTGTGAAGGAAGCGTTAAAGCCTTTGGGCGAAGAGTATGGAAACATGCTCGACGTCGCCTACAACGAGCGCTGGATCGACGTCCCGCAGAATCGGGGCAAGACCACGGGCGCGTATTCCTGGGGTGCGTACGGCACGCACCCATATGTGCTACTGAACTACCAGGAGGAAGAGGATTATGCCTTCACGGTGGCGCATGAGCTTGGGCACGCGCTGCATTCCTATTATTCGGACACCAGCCTTCCCTACCATGACGCGCAATATAAAATCATGGCCGCGGAGGTCGCCTCCACCGTCAACGAGGTGCTTTTGACCCGCCATCTTCTCAAAACGGAAACCGACCCGGCAAGGCGCGCGTACCTCATCAACCACTACCTCGAGCAGTTTCGGACCACCGTCTACCGCCAGACTATGTTTGCGGCGTTTGAACAGAAGACGCACTACATGTGCGAAGCGGGAGAACCTCTGACCGTGGACGCGCTGTGCGAGGAATACGGCAAGCTCAATGAGCGCTTCTACCCCGGCGTGGTGGTGGATGATGAAATCCGTATCGAGTGGGCGCGCATCCCGCACTTCTACAACGCGTTCTATGTATACCAATACGCCACCGGCTTTTGCGCGGCAGTCGCCCTTGCGCACGGCATCCTGGAAGGGCACGGCCTTGAGCAGTACCTCGCCTTCCTCAAGAGCGGCGGCAGCGACTTCCCCATCGCCCTGCTGCAAAAAGCGGGCGTGGACTTGACCAGGCCCGAGAGCATCCTCACCTCGCTCGACGCGTTTGACAGCGCCGTCGATGAGCTGGGCGAACTGCTCAAATAGCGCAATGCACAACGCTCGGCCCCGCCTCTGCATAGAGAGGCGGGGCTTCCTCTTGTAATGCGTACAGCGCTGCATGTTTACCAAAGCTTCACACATCGCGCCCTTTGGCCGGTCCTCCTTACTTGCATGCTTGCCCGCCTGCTGATAAAATGATATTTTAAGAGCAGGTTGGAAAAAAGGAGCAGTATGCGCAAAAAAGCCGAAGATCCCTTTTTTAGCTACGAGTGGCCCGTGCAGGGAAAGCAGGCGTACTTTACGGTGGATACCGGGTACGCCGAGCCGATGGCGGGCTATGAAACGCTGCTTTATTGCGCGCTCGCCCCGCGGGAAACGGATGCAGGCAGCTTTACCCCGCGGGAACTGCGCCGCCTCAACCGCCTGGAACGCAAGCTGATGCGCGCGCTTTCAGACGCCTGCTATGCCGGCGTAATCCATATGGACGCACTGCGGCAGTATTATTTTTATGTACAGGATCAGGCGGACGCGCTTGAGGCAGTGGAAGCAATCGCAAAGAAGGAGCGGCTGCTCCTGGTCTCCCCCGGCTCCGCCGAGGAACCGGACTGGCTGACCTACCACGCGCTGCTGCTGCCTGACGCCGCAAAATATCAGACCGTATTGAACCGGGAGCTGATTGCGCGCATGAAGAAGAGCGGGGACGGCCTGGTTGCCGTGCGGAGGCTCACGTTTTCTATGTGCTTCCAAAGCGAGCAGACCCGACTGTTGTTCCAGGGCGAAGCAAAGAACGCAGGCTTTGCCATTGGCGATCCGCAGTTCCGGCCTGAATTCGACCTTCCGCATGTGCTCACCATCCATGCACTGTCAGCACTCCATGCGCCGGATGTGGATGCCCTGACCACCCGCGCGATCCATGCGGCAGAGCCGTTTGGCGGCGAGCTGCTGCGCTGGAGCTGCCCGGTTATGCCAAAGCGGAGTCCCCTTGCATAATTTTTGCCGCCTGTGCATAAACGGCTGTTTGGGGAATTTTGTTATTACGGAACATTAGAACCGGCCGTTTCCGTATAACCCGTACTTTTGCGACGAAGAAACCGTTTGTTCGGTAAAATCCGTGTAAAATCGAACACATTCCTTC
>JAEYLA010000191.1 GCA_023461495.1 Bacillota bacterium
TCGATCTGCGCCTGCACCGCGACATGCGCACGGAATTCCTCCGCACTCCTGTTTTCCAGGATGGCGCCGTAGGTCGCGTCGTATTCCTCCAGCAGCGCCTTTACCTCATGTGGCGGCACGGCGCTGACATATTCCGCAATGTCGGTAATGCTGTACGCGTCCACCGTCCAGCCGAATTTGACCTGCGCTTCTACTTTATCGCCCTCGGTCACGGCGACATTCCGCATGTTGTCCCCCACGCGCACGACGCGAAGGTTCCTGCTTTCCACAAGGCCGACTGCCGTGACCATCCAGTCCGCAATGCGGTAAAGCACCGCTTTATTGCGCCAGTGTCCGACCACCACCTTGCGCTCGATCCCCATACGCGTGACCATATGCCCATATTCCCTGTCCCCGTGCGCAGACTGGTTGGTGTTCATAAAATCCATATCGATGCTCTCGTATGGGATCGCCTCGTTGAACTGGGTATGCAGATGCATGAGCGGCTTTCTCAAAAGCTGAAGCCCCGCAATCCAGCTCTTGGCCGGGGAGAACGTGTGCATCCATGTAATCACACCTGCGCAGCGCGCATCCCGGTTGGCGTCCTCAAACACGTTGCGGATGCCGGCGCTGTCTAGAAGCGTGGGCAGGCAAACCACCTCAAACGGCAATTTTCCGGATGCGTTCAGCCCCGCGACGATTTCTTTTGCGTGCTCCGCCACTTCCACCAATGTCGCTTCCCCATAGAGCGACTGTGAGCCGGTACAAAACCAGAACCGGTATGCGTGTTCCTGCATTCTTGACCCTCCCTTTCCTTTTGCCCTTCTTTTTCCTTTTCCAGAAGGCCTGCGGTACGCATAAAGCATACCTGCAGCACCTATAAACGAATTCAGCAAACGCCGTCAAACGAACAGTCTTTACTACGATTATACCGCGTTTACATTAACGATACAACTGCCTGTTTTAGGCGCTTTTTGACTATTCAAATTTGACATGAAAACAAACGCCGAAGCATCAAAAAGCGGCGGAAATGCTTCCCGCCGCTCAGTGTGCTGAAAAGTTTGGATACAGGCGTATCAGATGAACAGGTTCACATTGGATTCTTCCGCATCCCCAAGGTACGCGGCGACTCCGCCAAGTTCCACGCCCTCGATAAGCTCTTCCTGCTTGATGCCCATCACATCCATGGACATGGTGCACGCCATAAGCTTCACGCCGTTTGCCATGGCCTTTTTGATGAGTTCTTCGAGTGAGTCAACGTTCTTATCCTTCATAACCGCCTTCATCATGGCCGTACCCATGCCCGCCATGTTCATTTTGGAAAGCTTGAGTTTGCCTGTGCCGCGCGGCATCATACCGCCGAACATGGACTCGATCATGGACTTCTTCACGTTCTGCTTTTCCGGCCTGCGCAACACATTAAGCCCCCAGAAGGTAAAGAACATCGTCACAGGACGCCCCATCGCCGCGGCGCCGTTTGCAATGATAAAGGAGGCGAGCACGCGGTCCAAATCCCCGCTGAATACAATGAGAGTCTTCCCTTGCGGAAGCTCTGCCACAGCCTTTTGTTCCATCACTTCGTGCCGTCCTTTCTGGATGTAGGCGACATAGTCGCTGCCCTTTTGCTCGCCCTTCACATAGGTATTGCCGGTCCGCCTGCACCATGCGGCGATGTCGCGCAAAAATCCGGGATCGCTTGCGTAGACCTCAATAATCTGTCCATCCTCGATCTCCTTAATGGTCTCAAACACCTTTAAGATCGGGCCGGGGCACTGCATGCCGCTGCAGTCCACGCGCATGGAGGTGACGATGTTACGCTCGGGCGAGGCGGGCGCGTCGGTCGCACCCTGTGTTACCGCATCATCGGGCTGCTTTTTTTTTACGTCCTCGTCCTTATAATGTGTGGTGCGATAAAAGCTGCTGCCGCCCGGATACACCTTGACGTTCTGAAAGCCGTTCTGCTGGAGGATGCGTGCCGCGTTATATGCCCGTACCCCGATGGCGCAGAATACGATGATCTCCTTGCTGCGGTCAAGCTCACTTAGCCGCGCGCGCACATCGGCAAGCGGCAGGGGGTAAGCGCCCGGCACCATGTAAGCGAGGCGTTCCACATCATCCCGCACATCGATGATGACGCGGTTTTCGTCCACAGCGTCCAGCGCATCCCAGTTTGCAAACGCAACCCGCTTTGAAAGCACGTTATCCGCCACAAATCCCAGCATGTTGACGGCGTCCTTCGCGGAGCCGTACGGCGGCGCATAGGCAAGCTCCAGGGATTTTAAATCCTCCACGCCGCCGCCCAGCCGGATGGCGGTCGCGATCACGTCGATGCGCTTATCCACACCCTCGCGCCCGACAATCTGCGCGCCAAAGAGCTTTTTGCCGTCCATAGAGAACAGGAGCTTGAGCGTCATCAGGCTCGCGCCCGGATAATACCCCGCGTGGGAGTTCTGTAGGATGGTGATGCTCTCATAGTCCCTGCCGCGCGCCAGCCCACGCTTGTTGAGGAGCTTCTCTGAAGCGCCGGTGGAGGCCGCCGTCAGCTCGAATACCTTCACAACAGACGTTCCCTGTGTGCCGGTATACCGTTCTTCGCCACCCGCAATATTATCCGCGGCGATGCGCCCCTGCTTGTTGGCCGGGCCCGCAAGCGGGATCATGGTGCGGGAACCATCGATATAATCCGTAATCTCCGTCACATCCCCCACCGCGTAAATAGAGGGATCGGATGTACGCAGATAGTCGTCCACCACGATGCCGCCGCGCGCGTTTACTTGAAGGCCTGCGGCCTTTGCAAGCTCCCCATTGGGGCGCACGCCGATGGCGAGGATGGCAAGCTCCGCCGTAATGCGCTTCCCGCTGTTGAGGCGTATGGTGATACCGGAGGCGTCTTCCTCAAACCCGGCGACGCCGTCGCCCAACAGCAAAGAGACGCCCTTCTCTTCCAAATGCGCTTCCAAGAGCCTCGCCATTTCCGGGTCGTACGGCGGCATCACCTGGTTGAGCATTTCCACCACCGTTACATGCGCGCCGACCTGGTGCAGGTTTTCCGCCATTTCCAGGCCAATAAAGCCCGCGCCGATAACGACGGCGCTTTTCACGTGATGATCGGCGATAAACCTCTTGATACGGTCCGTATCCGGCACCGTCCACAATGTCATCACCCTGGAAGCGTCGATACCCGGGATCGGCGGCTTGACAGGAGAGGAACCGGT
>JAEYLA010000192.1 GCA_023461495.1 Bacillota bacterium
TGATAGAAAAACGAAAAAATATGCTTGACAAATACATGCGCTCAATTTATGCTTAAACCCATTAAAAATGGCGCTTCCCGGGAAAGATGGCGTTTATCAACAGTAAAATGCGGCTGCATTTTCTCATTGGTAAGCGCCTTTGCTGTATATGGGAGATCCGCGGCCAGGCGGAACATACAAAGGAGGAACAATCAGATGCAAATCGTCATTGCAGGAGGGGGCTGGTCGGGCTGCGCGGCAGCCATCAGCGCACGGAAAAACGGCGCGGATGTCACGCTGCTTGAGCGTACGGATATGCTTTTGGGCACGGGCCTGGTTGGCGGAATCATGCGCAACAACGGACGTTTTACGGCAGCGGAAGAGGCAATCGCTTTGGGCGGCGGAGATTTGTTTCACATTACCGATGCAAACGCGCGCCACAAAAATATTGATTTCCCGGGACACAGGCACGCGAGCCTGTATGACATCGCCACAACGCCTGGCGCAGTCACCGCATATCTTTTGAAGCTGGGCGTAAAGGTGCAATTGAAAGCGCGCGTCAATCATGTGAAGATGGACGGACGGACGGTACGGAGTGTGACGGACACAAACGGCAACATCTATCCGGGCGATGTCTTTATCGATACGACAGGCACCGCCGGGCCTATGAACAACTGCGCGAAATACGGCAACGGCTGCGCCATGTGCGTTCTGCGCTGCCCCAGCTTTGGCGGCAGGGTCAGCTTGGTTGGCCTTGCGGGCGTACAGGAGCTGCAGGGTAAAAAAACGAACGGTTCCATCGGCGCAATGAGCGGATCCTGCAAGCTTCTTAAAGAATCGCTCTCGCCAAAGATTGTCGATCAACTCAACAAGACGGGCGTTGCCGTCATCCCGGTTCCAGACGCGCTTATGGAGGATCATCTGGACATCAAGGCGTGCCAGCAGTATGCACTTACGGAATTCAAAAAGAATGTGGTGCTTTTGGATACCGGCCATGCGAAGCTAATGTCCCCGTATTTTGACCTATATAAGTTACAGCAGATTCCGGGGTTTGAAAACGCGCGGTATGAAGATCCCTATGCGGGGGGGCAGGGCAACTCCATGCGGTATTTCGCGATGGCCCCGCGGGACGATGCGCTGCAGGTCAAGGGCGTTGATAACGTGTTCTGCGCCGGAGAGAAGGCGGGCCTGCTTGTCGGGCATACGGAAGCCATTGTAACGGGCACCCTTGCAGGCTGCAATGCCGTGCGGCTTGCACGCATGCAGTCCCTGGTCGTATTGCCGCGCCAGCTTGCCATCGGCGAAGCAATCGCCTATGTGCGCGAGCAAATGGCGACGGAACGCGGCCTGGGCTTAAAATTTACGTTTTCCGGCTCCGTGCTCTTTGAGCGGATGCGGGAACTCAACCTATACTCCACCGATATCAAAAAGATTCATGACCGTGTGACGGCGCTTGGTCTAAAGGATGTGTTTGCAAAAAACCTGTTTGTCGCCTAAGGCAGTAAAAACGCTTTGCGTCGCGCGGGAGTAAGCGCCGCCCGGCTTTCTTTTAAAATCAAAACGTTGGGGGGAAACGATATGACACTGGGGCTCATGCACTATGTGTACCTGATTATGACGCTGTTTATCATCGTCATACTGCTGATGAAGAAGGAGATCGTGCTGCCATGTATCATCGGCATGCTTCTGATGGGGCTTGCCGCAACCGGGAACATTGTCAAGGCCGTACAGGTGCTCTACAACGCCGTTTTAAACGCGGGCACGGAACTTCTTGGAATTATTGTGGTCATTGCCATTGTCGTCGCGATGTCCAAGGGGTTATCAAGCATCGGCGCGGATGAACTGATGGTGGCGCCCATCAAAAAAGTGGTCAGGAGCAAAAAAGTTGCCTTCTTTGTTGTGGGGGCCGTGATGCTCATTGTTTCCTGGTTTGTCTGGCCCTCCCCCGCCGTCGCACTGGTCGGCGCTTTGATGCTTCCTGTTGCGCTCAAGGTGGGGCTTCCCAACATCTGGTGTGCGGTAGCCATGAACATCTTCGGCCACGGCGTTGGGCTTTCGAGCGATTTTATTATCCAGGGCGCGCCCGCCATCACCGCAAAGGCGGCAGGCCTTGATCCAAGCGCCGTCATACAGGCAAGCATTCCGCTGTGGGCAGTGATGTCCGTTGTCACCATCACGGCATGCTGGATCATGTTCCTAAGAGAGAATAAAAAAGAAGCCGCGCTTGCGGGCGGCGGCGCAGCCAATCTGCCCGATGCAAGCGCGGAAGAAGAGCCTGTCCGCAAGCATACGGCGTTTGCCTATATCATCGCCATTTTAACGCCGCTGCTGTTCCTAGCGGATATCGTTCTCATGCTCGTCTATGATCTGCGCGGCGGTGACGCTACGGCGCTTGTGGGCGGTACGGCAATTGTGGTGCTGAGCCTCATCACTATATTCCGCGGGGAATTCTTTGCTTCCCTGGAGGCTATTGCGGATCACTTCCGGGAGGGCTTCACGTTCGCCATCAAGATATTCGGGCCTGTCATCATCATTGCGGGCTTCTTCTTCATGGGCAGCGGGGAGATGGCGGCAAAGGTCTTAGGCGAGGGCGCGCCAAGCATCCTCAATGATTTCGGCCTGTTCCTGGCGGAAAACGTTAAACTGGGCGGCGGCTTTGTGGTGATCGTACAGGCGCTGGTGGGTATCGTTACAGGCCTTGACGGCTCCGGCTTCTCCGGCCTGCCGCTCTTAGGCTCCCTTGCCCACACCTTCTCCATCGCCACCGGCGCAAACGCGGCGACGGTGGCGGCGCTCGGCCAGGTGATTACCATTTGGGTGGACGGCGGCACGATCATCCCCTGGGCCGTCATTCCCGTTGCCGCAATCTGCAATGTTAAGGCCGTGGACCTTGCAAGAAAGAACCTCATTCCCGTCTGCATTGGCCTTGTGGCAACGGTTGTTGTCGCGATGTTCCTTGTTTGAGATCCTGCGTCTCAGTATAAAAGGAGGGAAGCAATTCCCTCCTTTTTATTTTCATTGCACATTTCCCAGGCTCAATCCTGCCCGCTACTCGGCGCTTTCCGCCGCGTCCGCCTGCGGCACAACCGGGCTGCTTTTCCACAGCGTAAGGGCCGTGACACCCGCGAATACAAGAAGCGCAAAGGGTTTGCTGAACAGGAGCAGCGCCGCCAGCATTAAAATCAGCACCGCAACGCTACTCTTGAGCGCCTTGTTCTGAAAGTATAAAAATCCGGCCCCAAGGCCCAGCAGCGCGTTGCCGATAAAGAACGTGTTTGCAATACTCACCATGCCTTCCACATCCAATATGCCCAGCAAAGCCGCTCCCATCACGGCGATATGAATGATAACGAGCGCAAACAGCGGCGCATGCTTTTTCCCGAGCATCTCCGGCAGCAGCCCAACTACGCTTCTTGCCCGGATTTGCCGGGTGACCGCCCCTACCACCGAAACAACGGTGCAGA